>JAZRKE010000079.1:0-6396 GCA_045646145.1 Acutalibacteraceae bacterium
CTTGGCTCACAGAACGACATGGCTACGATCCGACTTGACTGAGTTTTGATCACAGAAGTCGGTTCTCTGTCCTAACAAGATTTTCTATTTTTCACAAGTTTTCATTTTAAAAAATCCTTTCTAAAAGGGCGGTTGGTGTAAAAGCCAGCCGTCTTTTTTTTGAAAAAATTTTTTAACCCTGACAAAAACTGTCAGGGTTTGTTTATATAATAAACTTGCAGCTGTAAATTGAATTTAAATATGGAGGTGATAACGATGCAGTCTGTTTTAGGAGAAGTAGCAAGACTTCGTAACGGATACCCAATCAACATTGACTATCATAACAGCAATCGATACTGCTTGGTTGTACAGGAGGACAATGGCAGCAGAACAGCCTATTATTTCAGCACTCCTATTTATAATCTAAGAACACGTAAATTGGTTGATGTCGGATTTCAGTCTAATGGTGGAGTTGTATATTCTACGGGAAGTAATGCCAATATCACAATTTCCGAAAATGTTCATATGGAAAACGCAGAGGCTTCCTGTGCTATTAATTTGCCTCAGAAGCCAATGCTTGTGTCTTCGCAAGAGGTGTGTTGTGGTAGTACGCTGCTAATTCCAACTACTAATGGTATTGCAATGAAATGTAATGTTAAAGACAATGCTAAGGTTAGCTTTGTAATAGAGGTAGGAGAGCCGTTTCTTAATATAAGAGCAAATGATAAATGTTTTGCTTTAATGAAGGAGAATTTCAGACCTTTTGTTGTTTTTTCGTGTATTGGCAGTCTTGATTCGTCGGGGAATGTGATTGCTCCAGCTAAAATGGAATATCAAAAATTAACCGACAAGAAGTATATGATTACAGTATCAGCAACAAGTCCATTGGCTCATTATGTTATGCTTGAAGGTAACCTTTACGAGAATAAACTGTTTCAGGATACAACCGTAGAAAGTATGAATCCATCCACCAACAACGCTTTTGGCAGTGTGGGGTTTATTGGTAATACATCATTATACGGAGAGCAATGGCTATATTCCAGACTTGATTATTCCAGAATATCTGAAATTATGGATAAACGAATTCAAAAGGCTGTGCTACATATACCGAAAATGAATCAAAGCAGGGTAGAGTTTAGTGCATTTAAGGTTTTGGCGCGTTTCTGTAGTTTTGGCTCTAACTGGAATAACAAAATTGCTGGTGGTGCACCTATTTCAGATTCTTTATCTAACAGCGGGTATCAAAGCTTAGATTTTACATCATTACTTGTTGACCAGCGAACGAGAACAATTACTAGAACACAAGGATTTATTTTAAAATCTAAAGTCAAGGGTAGCGGGTTTTCAGTAATTACAACCGGAGACAGCTATTTAGCACCGCAAATTATGGAAATTAATTATAAATAATTTTTTAACAGTGACATTAGTTGTCAGGGTTAAGATTTATAATGTACTTGCAGCTGTAGAGAAATGGCTAAAAAGCCGAAATAAAAATTAAATTTATTAAATGAAAGAAGGTAAAAATTATGGCATGTAGAAATGCTAAAAAAAACCAGGCGAAAGCCGAAAATGTGGTGGCTGAGTTAATTCAGCCTAAAACTAATGAAGTAACACAGGAAGAGACGGTGGGTAGACTTCTATTCGGAGTCGATTCACAAATACAGTCTAACGATGTTCTTCAAAATAATATCACCGAATTTGAGTGGGTGGTAAGGAACAAGGTGTATCCAAATTTCTGGGGAAGAAATCTTACGGGTGAAAATGCACTTACAAAAAAGGAAATAGATTTTCTTCACAGTAAGGGATGTAAAATCGCTGCAATCTATAGTGATTCGGGACAAAAACAAACAGATGAGCAGGGACAGATTCTTGCAAAGAAGATAGATGTACTTGCTCTCGAACTGGGAATTCCCGAAGGTACGGCAATTTTTTTAGAACTGGGCGAAAAAGAAACAGCAACACGCAATTTTATGCGTGGTTTTGCAGGTATGCTTATGACCGAAGGATTCACTCCTGGATTTAAAGCAAATACCGATGCGGCATTTGACTTTGACCGCCAATACAGCAGAGGTATGCAGACAGATAAGGAAATCTTCGAAAAATGTCTTATCTGGGCGGTATCTCCCAGCCTTGCAGAATATGACCGTGTAACTACTACACATCTTATTCACCCTGATAATTGGGCACCATTTGCTCCATCCGGTATTACTCGAAACGATATTGCTATCTGGCAGTATGGTCAGAACTGCCATCCTATTAATGACGATGCAGGTATTGAGACTACATTCAATGTTAACCTTGTCAAAAATGATAAGATTATCATTGAAAAAATGTTTTAACACCCATTGAAAAATTATTAGGAGGAAATAAATATGATATGTGTAGATTCCGTAACTGTAAAACCTAGTACAGTTACCTTAACAGTGGGGGAATGGTATCACGGTGCTCATGCACAGGTGTGTCCTACAAATGCTACAAATAGAAATGTTAGATGGTTTACTGGTAAAACTGAAATCGTATCAGTAAACGAATCAAACGGATACATATATGCACGTTCAGTAGGAACTGCAAAAGTATTTGCGCAGGCAAAGGATGGTAGCGAAAAGTATGGGTATATTCTTGTAACAGTAACCGATAGCGTTAAAGTAAGCTCAGTTCAATTAAGTGAAAACACCTTACATTTGCAAAAGGGGCATAAACACAATCTTATAGCGACCGTGTGTCCTGAGAATGCTAAAAATAGAACAGTTGAGTGGTGCAGTAATAACGAATCCGTCGCTATAGTATGCAACGGAGAGGTATACGGTGTAGCGCCTGGTTATGCAAGAATTAAAGCAACGGCAAATGATGGAAGCGGCAAATTTGATTTTTGTGATGTATATGTAACAGAGGATATTTTAGTGACATCTGTTACAATTAGTCCGTCAAGTAAAACTATGAACATAGGAAACTCCGCTTATCTATATGAAACGGTGTGTCCTACGAATGCTACAAATAAGTGTGTAAGTTGGAGTAGTAATAAATCTGGAATAGCAACTGTTAACCCAATTAGTGGACTTGTAACAGCTAATGGCGTGGGCACTGCTATTATTACTGCAAAAGCTACCGATGGTAGTGGCAAGGAAGGCACTTGCACTATTACGGTCAATGCATCGGTTGCTGTAACAGGTGTTGATGTGTGTCCAACAAGTCTTACTATGAATGTAGGCGACATAGAATACCTATGTGCTTCAATTACACCAAGCAACGCCACAAACCAAACCGTGACATGGTGCAGCAGTAATGAGAATGTTGCAACTGTCGGATTATATACAGGTAAAGTTGCTGCAAAAAAAGCAGGTACTACTACAATTACCGCTACTACTGCTGACGGTGGGTTTCAGGCGCGTTGTATTGTGACAGTTATTATTGATACTGTAACCATTAAAAAAGACGGTGCTTTCAATAAGGTTGTGTTTAATAACTCAGGTAAGGTATGGCGTTGTATTAACCATGATATGATTTTCAGTGATATTCCACTGGGTTCGCCTTTATATGATAGAAGTAAATTAAATTTTTATGGTCATACAGAGTATAATAATAACATAATTACTTATACAGACGATGAGATTAAATTGTTATATGCAATTGACCCATACGGCGTTGCTTATTATATTCAAAGATATGTAGTAGAATTGGATAAAACTTTGGAAGAAAAAGTGAAAGAAAAAGATAGAATCTTTAGATTACTGTTTCAAAGAGAACCAAAGTATTTTGCAAGAACAATAGAGGGAGTTTGGTATGAAGTTACTGAATATGAAGAAATAAACGATGTCTTATCAGAGTCAGAAACCATTTTTGGAATGCATACAATTTATGATGCTAGAACTTGGATTGAATTATTACAATTTGCAAGTACAATTATCGGAATTGCCTTTGGTACAACGTTTATCGGTAGAATGTTATCAGATGGAATAAACATTATAACAACAGTTCATGTGGTTGCATTAGCTACCGATTTTAATACAGTGAAAAATGAACTTTCTGGATATGTTTCTGATACAGTGATAGGCCGATTAATAGAAGAACATTTTGATGATACTGTCATTGGTTGGGCAAGTGACTATGTTTCTCTATATGATAGCTTGCAAGACCTATCAGATGCAATGACTTTGGATTTAAGTTACAGTAAGGCAGTTATTAACTATTGTGCATGTGATACAGGGTATAATGTTTTATTTGAAATGAAAAATGGAATGACATATAGACTGCATGATGTTTGTGACATAATTAATCAATAGCAAATTGTCAAAAAGAATGATGGCTGTCTCGCAGAGTCAGCCGCCATTCTTAAATTTCACGATATTCGAACATTTTTTTGTTATATGCTACAATATTTTTGCGCTTACCTACATTTATTAAATAGAAATCATCATATAAATCACTACAGTGAAAAACGTTTTTATCCGGCATTTCAAACATATTTGACCATTTATAATTATTTGTGTCGGGAATGCGGTATTTACTTCCTAGGGAAAACACTAATGTATACGGACGAGGTAAGATTAAAGAACGTGGCGGAGGTACGCGTTTATCTAATTTTCTTGTCACAAAATCGGATGAAATTGTAAAATTCTTAATTTTGCATAATGGTACAATAGCACGGATGAGATCATAAATATAAATCAGAGTTAAAAAAGCACAAAAAATTATCCAAAAAATTAAAATAAAATCTTTTACTTTTGCATGCAAATGAGGACCAAAGAAAAATAGTAGATAAGCAAATATCATAAGAGGTAATGTGGTGATCGATGTTGTTATTTCTTTAATTAATATTAATTTTAAATCACTTATAATGTTATCTCTTGTCAAAATTTCTTTTTGCATACGATTCACCACCTTACTGTTCTATTATCTCATAGTACTCTCGAAGAACACTATCCTTTCAACCTGTAGCTTTTTTGCAATAAATCATTATTTTATAATCCGTTAATATTTCTTATGATCATAAAAGTTTTTAATAATAAGAAACTTTAACTTTGTATATAAGGTTGTGGTCATATATATGTGTTGGATCATCCTTATACATAACAATAAATTCGTTTAAATACGCAATGTTATTATATGCTGCTGTAGGTTCTTCGCCTAATTTGAAACTTGAGTTTTTTGAATCAAAGCAATAATATGCGTTTTCAGTTTTGATAACACCTGAAGCAGAAGATAATATTTTTTCATTAAAAGGCACCGTGCACACTAAAGACTGTGTGTATTCAGTCCCTTGAGTTTGTTTAATGTTGTATATTTTACCGCTTTTTTCCATAAACCAAATAACAGTAGAATTATAGTTGGTATTTGTCCAATTAAGTATTCTGCCACGCTCACAGAATTCTTTAACCACACTACCAAAATCGTTATCTATGTTAGTAAATGATTTTTCTTTTTTGTTATAGGTGTAGGTTTTAAAATCGTCAGTTAGAACGGAAAGTTTATCAAGCTGGAAATGATAGTATATATAAATAAATTTGAGTTCGGTGTCAATTTTCCTGTAATTTTTTTCTGTTTCAGGAAAAATAATTTCTGAATCGTATTCATATAACTCATCATCAGTAGTGATAAAAAAACCCTCTAATGGACTGCCACTGTAAACTTTTATTTTTGTAGGAGCAATATCACATTTCCATTCATATACTTGGGACTCGTCGTGGGTCATATATTGTTTTTTTGAAATAGATAAGGCGGCATTTGAAGAATTAGTTGTATCGGCATCAGAAGATTGGCATGCCGATAGCGACATTATTGTAAAAGCGGTTAATAATAATGACAACAGTTTTTTCATACAACTTCTTTCCTTTCAATTTTTTTAAATAATAACATAAACAGCTACTATTATCTATATAAAATAACTTTTAGTGAAAATAATTTTCATTATATTGTTGTCCCACTATAAGTTGTATGAAATGTTATGTGTGTTTTAGTCTTTTTTTCTATAACATTTCCAAAAAGTTTAGTAGAGTTTTCTCCTGAAACTAATTTTGTGGGTGGATTTGAAATTGCAATTTTTCCTTTTTTAGTGCAAAAGAATTTAATTGATTTATCTTCACTCATTTTTCCTTTGCAAATGCTTTGCATTTGCATAAGTTTATAAATTCCATCGACTTTTGAGGTGAAAACCTATATTTTCCCTTGCTCAAATTTTTTCAATCGCTCCATCTTAAATTAAGTATATCATAGTTGCTTTAAAATTGAAAGCAGAAATTTAATCAACCCTGACAATAGTTGTCATGGGGGGACAGGGGACGGATAGCGTGAAACCAAACAGCAAGAAAAAAGCAAAAAGGGCACACTAAAACAAGCCGAGGAAATCCCCAACTGAGGAACACAAGGGGACGGTTCTCTTGTGTTGACAAAATATTTACATTTTTCCTCCTTTCAAATGGG
>JAZRKE010000080.1:0-39848 GCA_045646145.1 Acutalibacteraceae bacterium
TCCGACTTTCCATAGCGCCCATGTGCTGGTGGTCTCCGGCGGCAAGGAGATCGATGATGATACCATTCTGGAGGCCGCCTCGATCTGCGCCTATTACAGCAAGGGTAAAAACGCCCCCAAGGTGGAGGTGGACTATTGCCCTGTCTCCCACGTCAAAAAGCCCACCGGTGCCCGCCCCGGCATGGTGGTCTACGACAACTACTGGTCAGTTTTAGTAGAACCCAAACTCCCATCACAGGAAATCAAATAAAAAAGACCCCCCGCGGGTCTTTTTTTATTTTCACTATGTAATATCCACCCCACCAAAGTCGTCTATTCTACGAACTATTCCTGTTGCTTTCATATATAAAAACTCCTTTGTTGATTTGATAACACTGTTATTATCTGTCAACAAAGGAGTTTTATACTGCTAAGTCCTTAATTAATTATTCTGTATGAAAACGGTTCCAAGCTGTTGTCTTTGCGAAATTTAATATTATCTTCTAACGCTTCATGCATTTTAGAAAGAGGCTTATCAAAATCTTTAGACAAACTATATTCTCCTCTTATCAAAACTTGATCCGCATCACATTCACTCCATAAAAAATCCCAAAAGGCATCCCAATTGCAACCATAATCTTCAGAAAATCCAAATGCAACACGTATTCTTTCGTGGACTTCGGCTAAATATTTGCACCCCGTCAAATCCAATTCAATTATTTTCATAGGCGTTTTCCTCCTTATATAATTTCGTAGAAAGTTTCGTAATGATCGTATGTAACAAACATCAAACCATCATTTGACCAAAGAATCCTTTGAGTATTTCTTTTCCCACTTTTATAATTAATATCCGCTTCATACCAAATTCTTCCTGAGGCTTGTGGCAAATGCTCGTTTCTGTTTTTATAAATACCACCGGCTATCATTTTGCCAGGCACGAAATTGGACGGCCATTTGCTTGGTTTCCAACCGTTTTTCAAGGCTTCCTCTTTCGATATATAGCAATCTGGCAAACACTTTTTAAACATTAGCATCCAGTCCGCACCGTTTAATCCATTAATAGTTGCTGTTCCTGCTGTAATCGCTTGCATCAGTTCAATCGCACAACGGCAATTCGGATGTATCGGAGGTTTCGGATAAGGTTGCTAATCAATCAACCAAATCTTTCCGTGGTTATTTGCGCACGCAATACACCTTTTAGGATCTTCAACACTAACCCAATGCTTATAATTTGAGCTTGTTGTAATTTGAGGCGATAACCTATCTCCGTTTATAGCCGCCACAACAATTGCTAACTCTAAACTCAATTTGTTTTCTCCTTTCGTATTATATCATTGTTCCGCACAAAAGTACAGTTCAAATCTTCCCGCCGCCAAAAACTTGACAAACTATACTTTTGTTGCTATAATATATTATATGCTACTTTTATTGATTTGTCAATAGTTTTGTAGCGCTATCTCTCGCTGTGCTACAAATACGTACTTTTGGAGGCTTTGAATATGGAAATGCAACAAATTTTTGGGCACCGCTTAGAACAACTGCTTTCTGAAAAAGGAATATCGCAAGGAGAATTTGCCGAAGCGGTAAATTGTTCTCGGCAAAGCATCAATTTTTATATTTTAGGAAAACGCAATCCCGACATTGCTCTTGCAGGGAAAATGGCAGAGTATTTAGGTGTTTCGTGCGACTATTTAGTGGGCTTAAGTGACATTCGAGAAGACAAAAGCGCTAATCTAACGGCTGATCAGTTGGGCCTTACCGATGATACAATGAAATTTTTCGCAGGATTACAACTCTTGGCAACCGGTAAAACTAACTTTATGAAAAACGATTATGAAGCGATTGGTTTTGATTATGATAAAGAGATCGTTCCGTATAATATGGCACAGGGGAAAGCCACCCTTACACTGCTGAACGACTTAATTTCACACGAACGGTTTGGCATATTGTTGCAATACATCAAGCGCTACAAAGATATTGCAAGTGGTAACGACACAATGGCGATCTTACAAGATTTTACGGTACAGTTGGAATCCCCCCTTACCGGTAAAATCTACGGCGGAAAAGAAGAAAATATGGAGATGATGAAAGAGTTTTGTTTGCATATCGCATCCAAATATTTTGATGAAATCGTAAAAGACATCGTTTCCGATTAAACGAAAAGCGAGGTGATTTAATGAAAATAACACTTTTATTAAAAGAAAGTATTTATGACTGTAAAATAAAAATAAGCGACTCTTACGGAGAACGTTATTATTATATTTCTTCATTATGCGAGGAAGGGATAACTTCCTCTTCAATCACCGCAGAAGTTTTTGACAGTGAATTTGATTTAACACTCATTCCTATAGTACCTGATACAAGTCGTATCTTAAACGACTTTGAAGAAAATAACTGGAAAGATAAATTTGCAAAAAAGGCAACAAAAGTTTTATTTTCTTCTTTGGAAAAAATAATTTTGAATGTTGGTTGCATTTATCATATTGAACAGATACAAGGCGGGGATCGCCTGGACATAAACCTGCAAGCATATGCCTTGGAAACTTTTGACCGCTTCGACTTGTTAGAACTGATACCTGTAATGTATATATTCTTTGAGGTTTCCAACTTCAATAACCTTTTCAAGCTTAAAGACGCCTATGAAACAAACCGCAAAGATGTTCTAAAGTTTGAAAAAATTTTTTCGCTTACTGATATTCTGGGAAACGGTTTATTTCTGACACTGTTTACATATCCAATACAGGTAGGTAGAGTTAAGCGCCTGACACGAAACAAAAAGATATTGAAGGCCCTTACCAAATTTAATAATTTAAGCGATACCGAACGGCAACGCTTTCTTGAAAAACAAAAAAAGTTCTTTGACAGATAACCAAAAGCGAGGTGGATTTCACCTCGCTTTTGCTATATAGGTCAAAATATGCTGTTTTTAGTAAATTTTCGTGAGGAATGCCTTGATACCTTTTCATTTATGCCATGGTTTTAAGCATTTCTAAAGTTACTTCATATTTGCAAGGCTTATTATTTGTAAAGTTTTCATACTCTAACTCCATATATTCGCCCATGCGACGCACCTCATTTCCTGAGCTTCCTGCTATATGGGGGGTCAGGATGCAGTTTTCAAGAGTGTAAAACTCGCTATCCTTTTCCGGCGGCTCGGGGAATGTAACATCAAGAACTGCCGTAATGTCGGTTCTTTTCTTTAAAGTCTTTATTAAATCAGGCTCTACCACCTGCGCACCTCTGCCTGTATTTAAGAATGTAGCATACGGCAGCATTTTTTCAAAAAGCGCACCGTTTAACATTCCCTGGGTTTGTTCATTATTGGCAAGATGATTTGATACAACCTGACATTCTTCAAAAATCGTATCAAGGTCCACTTTTTTTACTCCGAGCTCTTTTGCCGTATCATCCGATAAAAACGGGTCAAAGACAAGCACCTCAAGTTGATAGTCTTTCAGTTTTTGAATTACAAGTTTGCCTACCATTCCAGCACCAATAATGCCTATCTTTATGCCAAAATTGCCGGGGTATTTGTAATATACGGCACTAGCGGCATCTTTGTCGGTAAACCGCATCGTTTTGAAAAAGCCCTTATTGGCAAGTATTATCTGCGCAACGGTATACTCTGCTACGGGAACGGCATTTGCTGCCCATGCCGAAAACACGTGAACACCGCAGTGCAAAAAGGGACGGACAAAATACTGAACCGTTCCTGCTGCATAAAACACCGCTTTTAGTCGGGGAAGATAACTTCTTATTTCGTCTTCGGTAAATACCGGCATTCCCCAACTGGAAAAAACATACTCTACATCTTTAAAGGCATCGGGTGTTTTAAGCAGGTCATTTTTACAATATATTACTGAGTCGGTGCCATATACATTTTTTATGGTTTGCGCTTCTTCACACAAATAGATTATATTCATTTTGCAATCTCCTTTAATGCTTCCGCTTCGCGTTTTAAGGATTCGATTTTATCATCAGGCATAAACTCTAAAAGCAAATTTTTCCTGTTGTCAAAACAGCTTAAATAGGTTTTCCAAATATCCGTTGCATCCTTTAAAGAATATTTTTCTTTTCCCTTCCAATTAAAAACATGAATGTTAACTGTGCTATCGGATATTTGCTTGGCATATTCGATATTTTCTTCTTCGCTCTTAGACTGATTGGGTTGCCAATACATTTTAAAATTTGGGCTGTTTACCGTCTGCATCAGCTCTAATGCAGCTTCTTTTTCATTGGTGTAGGTTTTGCTGTGGCACTCCATACAGAGTGTTACACATTCTGCTTCGGCAATTTTTGCGGCAGCCTTGCAGGCGGTAAAAAGTTCCCTCTTTTCCATTTCGGTGTAGTCTTCGCTGTTTTTATCACCGCACCATAGCCTTAAAATATCGGTGCCTAAAATTTTAGCGGCCTCAATATAACTCGGCAATTCACTAATAGGCGTTACGCCCAAGCGGAAATATGTACCGTATGAACAACACTTTATTCCGTACTGTTTTTGAAGCAAAGCGATTTCCTGCGCTTTGCACGTAGGCGCGTGTATGTCGCTTCCCCACTCGATATACCGAAGTCCGTTTTCCTTCATTGCCGCTAATATCTCTTCAGGGCTATAATCCCTGAAGGACACCGAAACCAAACCAATTTTATACTTCATTTTCATCCGTCCTTAATTCAATATGTAACCTGTTAGTATAGACCTTATATACTCTGTATCTTCCGTTGCGGTTGCAGTAATATTCAAATTCCGAGATAATCTTCCCGTCAAAGCTATATTCACTAACCGCCGCAAATAAAGCCAGTTGCACATATATTTCCCCGAATAATCGTCTACTTCATTATAAAATTTCCATGGGTCAAAACCAGTCAGTTGCTTTTTTCCATTTTTCTAAAAGTTCTTTGCTTATAATATGCTTTTTTCAAGGAGCATCAAACAACAGCAAACTTCCCGTATTGAAAAATCGTTTGCTGCTTTCTTTTTGGGCATTTCGTCACAGCATATATCCATTATCTCAATAAAAGTATCAAGCAATTCGGTTCTTCGACCATATGCCATTAAAATACCAATATTTACACCAAGCCTTGGAAAACCGTGCTCAGTAAGACCATCTCGCTTGACCTCCGCAATATAATCTCTTATACGCTCGTCCGTATAAGCGGAAAGTGATTTTTCTATTATATCAAGATACATTTCTTTTATTTTAAAATTTCCCCTTAAAAAATATTTTTGTTTTCTCTGTAGGTAAACCAGATATTTTCAAAGAAGTCATCATTATAAGGAATAGGTCTTACCCCTCGCCACTGAGATATAAAGCCGTTATCGGTAAGATAGGTTTCCTGCACCTTTGAGCGTGTGCCCGTCTTCTCCTGAGAAAAACGGAAAATCTCTTCAAGCCCTGCTCGCAGATTTCCGTCTTTATCATAATAAAGACTTGAGCCTCGGGTGTCGCCTACCGTAACGGAATAATCAATCATCGCCGTAAGCAAAGCCCTTTGGGTTGTGATAATATCCTTTAATTTATAATACATATAAAGATGCGCTTTATCCTTAACCCCTACAACACCTATTTCGGTTTCCTCCAACGCTTTACGCAGCTCTTTACCGTTTCGTATGGCTGCGGCGCAGTCGCTCATTCTTCTTTGCGCCTGACAGATTAACCCATCTACGTTATTTTCTCTTTCGGTAATATGAGCAGTTTCTCTCATATGCCTTTCCTCTGCAGCCTTAATGATACCGTCAAATATACCGTCATCAATTAAAGCGTTACCGTTTTGTGATATGTATTGCGCCGCCCTGAGAGAGCCAACCTGACCTGAATTCAGCGCCGAGCCACCCGGACGTGTAACACCGTGAGTTCCTGCGCATTCACCCGCAGCAAAAAGCCCCTTAACACTTGTCTGCCACCACATATCCACCGCTATGCCGCCGTTATTATGCTGAGCACACAGAGCAATTTCAAGATATTCTGTAGTTATATCTAAGCCTTTTCCCTTATACAGCTCAATAGCAGGAGTATTCATCTTATTTAGTCTTTCAATAGGTGTGCCAAATAGAGCCGCTGCTTTGCTTAAATACTCAAAGGCTTCATTTGATAACTTATTATAATCTATTTTTTCTAACCTAAAAGGATTTTTGGTGAAATCAAGATAAACTCTACGTTTTTTAAGGACACATTCTCGGTAAACAAGCAAATCTATTACAGACGAGCCCTCAAGCACCTTTTTAGAATCAAAGGGCCATTGATAGCCTTTAAGGAATACCATTGAAAGTGCTTCATATTTATCCTCAAAATAATCGCTTAAAAACTCATATTCATTGCCGTTTTCATCTATTGACACAAACCTCGGCAAAACCTGCATATATGTGCCCGAAACATTCCAACGTGGGTTAATTGAGGCTAAGCCATACTGCCATTCGGTAAGATTTTGTGCCTTTGCTCCTGCTAACAAAGCCAGACTTGTAGTACCTGTATGACATTCAGGAAAAACGCTATCGGCATAAATTCCTGCAGGGCCGCCTGTGCACATTACAATATCTGCACACTTAAAGGCAACTAAATCTCCGCTTAATTTCTCTATACAAAGCAGACCGCAAGACGCATCATTGTGCTTTAAAATTTCTATTGCAAGATATCCGCTATATACTTCAATACCTAATTTTTCAGCATTTTTTTGCAACGCTTCAGTCATAAATTTTGAAGTTAAAGGCCCTGCGCTTGTTGCCCTCGCATAAGGGTCCTGATCAGTTTTATAGCCTACATACTCGCCGTAACGATTTACAGGAAAAGCTACACCCAATTCGCATAAATTCATAAACGAGCGTACCGATAAAGCAGCTTCGCAAAGGGCGTTATCTCCGTCAACACTGCCACCCGCAAAGAGGTTTTCTGCCATTTTATAAACGCTGTCAGGGTTGTCTCCGCCTAACCCCAATTTATAATAGGTCTGCTTATCACTACCTGTGTTACGGGAAGTTCCGCAACCTGTTGCCTCGGTCACGATTGCTACATTTTTACCGAACTGCTTTAGTCGGCACGCCGCATTATAACCTGCCGCACCCGTACCGATAACAATAACGTCGTAAGTATATGTTTTCATTATAATCTCCTGATATGAAAGCCGCCGTCTACATCTATAGACTGACCAGTAACGTACGGCAAACTACCGTTGCAAAGTGTCCATACTGCATTTGCTATATCTTCAGGTTTGCCCCAACGCTCGATAGGCAAAAGTCCGCCGTCTATTAAAGCATCATATTTTGCCTTTACCTTGTCGGTCATACCTGTAGCAATTATACCGGGGCGGATTTCATTTACCATTATACCATACTCTGCAAGTCTGTCAGCAAACAAGGTGGTTATCATTGACACGCCTGCTTTTGAAATGCAATATTCACCGCGCGAGGTGCTGCTTGTATAGGCAGACATCGAGGAAATATTTACAATACTCCCCTCTTTGTTTTCTTTCATAATATTAGCAACCAATTGAGTTAAAAATAGTGTACCTTTAGTGTTAATATTCATAACAAAATCATAAGATTCCTCGGTCATTTCGAGTATATCATTTCTAACCTTTGGAGCCACACCTGCAACATTTACGAGAATATCAATATTATCATATTTATCCATTGCGGTTTTAACATAGTATTCTCTTGATTCTTTACTACTTAAATCACCCTGAAAATATGTAAATTCGCCATCTAACTGTTTAGACATATCGGATGCTACATCCATTCCCACAACTGCCACACCGTTTTCTAATAAAAGTTTTGCAGTTGCAAAGCCTATACCGCCTGCAACGCCTGTAACCAATGCTACTTTCATCAACTTTTACCTCCGCAAAGTTCTTTGTATATAGGCAAATACACATCTTTATCTCTTATAACGCAGCCGGGCGTACCGCCCTTCGTTCTCATAATTTCGGTGCATTTTGAACAGCAAATACAGATTTTATTTTTATCCATAGTGCCATTTTTAAGTATATCTTTAGCAAAATCGGGGTATGCAAAAATTGTTCTGCCAAAGCCACCAAAATCGAAATCGCCGTTATTTATAAAGGCTGAAATTACATTAGGAGCCGCCACGCCTAAATAGGACACCGCAGAGCATATAATAAGCATTTCTGGGTTTAGTTTTTTTAGTCTTGCAGTACCCTTAAGTATTCTTGCAACACCCTCTAATGGATGCTCGGGCGGTTCATAGCTACCTTTTGCATAGGGGCGGTTTACATATGGGTTAAAATACGGATTACCCATTGTGATATTAAGTAATTTTACACCGTATTTATAAAGTTCCTTTATAAGCCAATCGGGCTCTGTTGTGTCAAAATCCAAACTGCCATCATTTTTTACACCAAAACCATAAGGATACATAAATCCGTCATAAACATTAAGTCTTGAGGACACTATAAAATCTTTAGAACAGCTATCGATTGCACCCTTAACGCTTTCTCTGAGCAACCTTGTCCTGTTTTCTAAAGAACCTCCGTATCTGCCCTCACGGTTATAAGCAGAAAGTAATTCGGAATTAAGATACCTGTGACAACATTTAATATCCACACCGTCAAAGCCTGATTTTTCGGCAAGTATCGAGCCGCTTATCAAAGCCTCGCCTACACAGTCTAAATACTCATCGGTAACAATTCTGTCAGATGATATCGGATTATCTTTCTCAAAAATAGGATTGTTATAAGCAATTAGCGGTGCAGGTGTTCCGTTCGGTTTTGAATATCTACCTGAATGGGTGGCCTGCATTATAACTATAGGCTCATAGCCGTTTTCTTTAACTGCGGTTTCCTTGATGTTCTCAACCTGCTTTTTAAAATCATCAAGATTGTTTTCAGTTATGTAAAGCTGACGGGGATTCGCCCTACCCTCTTCCATAACGGCGGTAGCCTCAAACCATATAATGCCTGCTCCACCCTTGGCAAACCTTTTGTAACGCCGCTTTGTGAGGGTATCAGGGCTGCCGTCGGCGGTGCCGTCGCACCCCTCCATTGCCTGACAGGCAAGACGGTTGGGGATTACCTTGCTGCTGACAGTGAGCGGTGTTTTCAGCACCTGTGTATCCTGCGAAAACGGAAGCTCAGTGCTCAATTCTTTATTTTGATTTAAAAATTCATTTGTCGATAAATATACTTTTCGCTGCACAACCACTTCTCCCTTTTTCTTTATTGTAATGAATATTGCAGCTATTTACTATATAAATTTTGCTCAGAATTATGTAAATCTTGCAAAATGCATAATTTGTGCTATAATAAAATAAAGGAGTGAGAGTATGCAAAGTTTAGTGCAGACCGTATACCGTTCATCAGAAATACTTCTGAAAAAACCGCATTTTCACGATTGTCATCAGATTATACTAATCCTTAAGGGCAGGGTGAACTTTTGCATAAACGGCATATACAGCAGCGCAGGGGCAGGGAATATTGCCGTCTTCAGTCGCTATGAAAACCATTCCGTGCAAGTTCTTTCAAAGGAATATGAACGGTATGTTCTGCATATTGAACCCAATGTTATCAACCGAAAAAGCCCTGTTTATTCTCTTTTGACCGACCGTCCCATCGGTTTTTGCAATATCATCGATGTTTCATCGAATGTGGATGAGATGATATCCATCTTCAACCGCCTTTTGGTTGAACATAAGACCGCTTCAAAGCTTGCAGATGAAATGGAACAACTTTTGGTTAAGCAGTTGCTGATTACCCTCTGTCGATGTACCTCGGTAGATTTTGATAATACCCATGATGATGTAGTAATGGGGATAAAGCGACAGTTTGAAAACAAATATCATAAATCCTATACCCTTGGGTTGCTTGCAAAGCAATTCAATGTGAGCGTTTCCTCTTTGTCTCACCGCTTCCAAGCGGCAACCGGCGTTTCGGTTATGGAATATCTGCAATCCTGCCGTATAGCAAATGCCAAGCAGATGCTTGCCGAAACCAACTGTAGCATTGGGGAAATCGTTGAAAAATGCGGATTTTCAGATAACAGCAATTTCAGCCGCACCTTTAAAAAACTGAGTGGCATATCACCGTCAGGTTTCCGCAAAAAATATAAAGGGGAGTGATTTCACTCCCCTTTATATTATATCTTTCCTCTACACTATTCACATCTATAGGCGAGGGCTTCCATCCTCTACCCTACAACACAAAATTTTTAAATTGTGATGTAAGTGTTAAAAGCGAGATTTATACGGCTATATATTACATTTTTGTTACTTGACTTTTATATTTATTGCTTATAAAATCACATTAAACAGAACAGTTTCAAAAATCTTATAAAAAGGAGAAATTGTAATGAAATATGCTGATGACTTTAAACAAATTGCCCGTGATGCCCTGCGTAACAATTGGCGCGTAGCAGTTTTGACCGGCTTTGTTGCTTCACTAATAGGCGCGGACATTGCCTCAAGTGGTGGAGGCAGCTCTAATAGCGGCAATTCCTTAGATGGTATATCAAGAGAGCTTTTGGATTCGCAGTTTTTTCAACAAATTTATCCTATTCTTCTTATTATTCTTGTTGCACTCGTGTTTTGGCTCATAATCACCTTTATTATAGGTGGTGCCGGCAGTCTTGGTTATGCAAAATTTAACCTGAATCTAGTAGACAAAAAGCCCGCTGCTCTTTCTGATTTATTCTCGCAATTTGACCGCTTAGGCGCAGGCTTTTGTATGAATTTTCTTATTGCACTTTATACTTCTCTTTGGTCATTGTTATTTGTTATTCCCGGTATTATTAAAGCATATAGCTATGCTATGACACCCTACATATTGGCAGAGCACCCTGAAATGACAGCAAACGAAGCAATTACCCAGTCAAAATACATTATGCAGGACAATAAGTGGCGGTTGTTCTGCTTAGAGTTCAGCTTTATTGGTTGGGAACTTCTTTGTGTATCGCCTACATTAGTTCTGTTTCCCCTCTTCTATATCGGAAACTTAGGCATAATTGTTTGGGTGATACTGTCATTAACTACATTATTTGCTGGAGGTTTATTTTTAAAACCTTACCGTCGAGCTGCTCAAGCAGCTTTTTACCGCGAGGTTTCCCGCATTTGTTTTCCGCCCGTTAATCCCGTAATTTAGGATGATACAAACGCTGTTTACTAATAATTTAACGGAACCATTCGCTTAGCTAGTGTTTTTCTTAAAACGAAAAAGGTTGCTCCGAAACTTAGAACAACCAACAAATTTATTATATCAAAAATTTTGCTATAGGTCAATTATTTTCACGTGTCTCACCCATATTTCTGCGTTTAGCATAATTGCGGATTTAATTTTTCATACAACATTACATATAGAAATTTGGGCTCAAATATGCTATACTAAAGACACAGAAAGAGAGGGTGATACCCAATGTTCCGTTAACTACTCCCAAAACTCTGCAACTATTAAAAAGGCAGGAATTTCAATTAATTGAAACTGAAAAATGCCTTAGAATGCAAAGTGGACAGGAGTTTTATATAGCCTTCTAAAATATAATATTCTACGCTTTAGAGAAACTCGCTTTACGGGGAAGGCGATCAGGCTATGAAAGGTGGTTTAAGAATAAGAAAACAGAAGGCAAAAAATCTAAGAATTGAGAGGTACAATAAAAAGATGCTAGATATCAAGAGTGAACAAAAATAGCCCTTGACCAAAAAGAAGTGTAAAGAAACTTCGGTCAAGGGCTATTTTTGTTGCTTTTTTATCTATTGACTTTTTCCATTAGCTTTAGTATCATAAAAATACACTTTTGAAAAGGGAAATTATTATGAACAAAATTGAAAGCTTTAAAATAAACCATCTTACATTAGAGCCCGGGCTTTATGTGTCGCGCCGCGATACCAAAAACTCGGTTACGGTTACAACATTTGATTTACGCATAACCGCGCCAAACCGTGAGCCTGTAATAGATATGCCTGCACTCCACACCATAGAGCACCTCGGTGCCACCTACTTCAGAAACAGTGAAAGCCAAGACGACATTGTATATTTTGGACCTATGGGTTGCAGAACGGGATGTTACCTCGTTATGTTCGGTGAGCTAAAGCCACAGGATGTTTATGATTTAGTTATAGATATGTGCGATTTTATAATAGACTTTGATGGCGATATACCCGGCGCTACGGCACACGAGTGCGGTAACTTTTCCGAGCAAAATCTCGCTATGGCGAAATTCTATATAAAGAAATACAAAACCGCACTTGAAACACATAAAAATTTCAAATACGAATAACAGCAATATGGCACCACCCTTACGGGTAGTGCCATTAATATTTATATTGCTATTTTTTAAATATAATAATCGTCATATGTAGGCATTAACATATATTCCAGAGCCTGAGTAATTGTATCGGGAACACCTGCATCCTTTAATGAATCAATTAATTTGCTAAAATCTAATGACTGTGCCCATTCATTTTCATCCGAAGCAACATTACTGTCTGCCGGTAGAGTAATTTCAGAGGCTTCCTCGATTTTTGTAGAAATTTGGAAACCTACAAGCAGTTTCTCACCATTTACTATTTGGGCTCCAAAACTGCCCTCGTCCTCACTGCTTTCCAAGGTAATTTCAAGCGCAGGATTTGTAAGGGAAATAAGCGCACCCTCGGTAGAATCTAAGCCCATTTTTTGAAGAAGTTTCAAGGTGGGCAGAGCCTTAATTTTGCCAATAAGTTTTTCCTCGGTAAACTCAAGACTTTCAATTACAAATTTACACATTTCCTCATCCTCTACAGAGAGTGTAAATTCACCGTTTACCAAATTTTTCTCAATTTTTCCCGAACCTGAAAGTTTAAATTCATCCGAACCGATAATTTCCGCTGTAAAGGTGTTGCCTTCAAAAATTATAGCCGATGGAAATACAAGTTCTTCCTCACTGACAATCTTTCGGCCGATTATTTGATGCCTTGAATTTACAAATTCGGTAATAACAAGCGTTTCTTCCTCGGAAAATTCACCGTCTGTAATTTCTTCTATCGTTTTGTCAATATTGTCAATAAAGTCATTATAAACCTCACCGGCATTATCGATTGAACCTTTGGCTTCAAGATATGCCGCAACATCCTCAATATACTTTTTCAGTTCTTCATCGGCACGTGCCTGTTTAAGCAGCGCATCTGCTATAGCTACAGTTTCCTTCTCACTAAGCTTAATTTCAAGCGCTGTAACCTTTTGTTCGTCTTCACCGATTTTTAATGTCTCATTTAATTTAGTGGCTCCATTGACATTATCAAGCATAACGCCAACATACCTATCAAGCATTTTATTTAACTCTTCTTCGCTTGGTAAGAGCGCCAAAAACTCTTGGTCGCAAAGATAGCCTCCCACATCGTTCAACGCGGAGCTTTCCTCATCATATGTAAGCGGTAATTTTAAATATTTATCGCTTAAATTTTTCAGTGCCACAAGACCCTCTTGGTTTTTTTGATCAATAAAGAGGTCTGCGTTTAAAACAGCCTTATCGCCTATTTTGAACGCCATATCTGTATAAGCAAGTTTACCGTTAAAATTAGTTTTTACATCAAATGCCAGGTTCTTGAGAAAATCCAACTCTATTTTCTGGGTCGGATCGGGGCTAAGTGAATCCTCAGCTAAAACAATTAATTCATCGCCCAGATTAATTTTAAACTCGCCCTGCGTAGCTGTGCCGCCCGATGCTTCATCAATAACATTGCTGTAATATTCCGAAACAACATCCGAATATGCCCCAAAGGTCTTGGTTTCAACATATTGGAAATAATCATCCTCGGAACCAAAGGTTTTAATAACGGCACCCGAAATCAGCGAAAAATTTAGTATAACCGCTACCGCTACCACAAGCACTGCAACCGAAGCAATAATTCCGAATAAAAGTTTTTTGTTTTTTTTCGGAGTTTTTTCTATTGCTTCACCGCAATTTTCGCAGATAAGCGCATCATTGTTAATCTCGTGCCCACATTTTTTACATAACATTTGTTGCCACCACAGCAGTAATTATAAATAACCGCTGTTTTTCCTTTCCCTATTGG
Source organism: Acutalibacteraceae bacterium (assembly GCA_045646145.1). Classification (GTDB taxonomy): domain Bacteria; phylum Bacillota; class Clostridia; order Oscillospirales; family Acutalibacteraceae; genus SIG565. The sequence continues at coordinate 13,968 of JAZRKE010000080.1, forward strand.
TAAGGCGGTAAGAATAATTTAACCTACCGCACTAACTATATTTTATGCTTGTGTTAAGTTAGGGACAAATTTATATTATTTGTTATTATAGCATTCCTTGATATAATTAGCAAGATAAAAACAAAAATAGGTTTTTATATCTCTAATGTATTAATATCCGTTTGCCAAAATGTAAGAAACCGCCTGCATTTTAATAATACAGGCGGAATAGGTTTTTGAAACTTAATTTTCCTTTATTGATTTTATTATATGATAAATGAATGCAGTTATTGATGCTCCCATTAACGAAAATATTACAGGATATACAGAAAAAATCAAAATGCTTATCCAATTGTCAAGTTCTTTATCAACTATCAAGTTGGTACACAAAAAATATATACAAGTGATTAAATATAAAATTAACAGGGGAACCAATATTTTCTCTGTTTTAATAAATGATAAACAACCGTATATCAAAGAGTATAATGGTATACCAAAAATAAGATACAACGCTTCTAAATCAAATTGTATATAACCCCCACCGGTTTCATATAAATCCGCATAAACGTTAGATAAGAACATACCAATAACCATTATTACACCTAACAAAATACAAAACCAATATTTCCTCGAAAAATTCAAAAACCTTTTTTTCATAATTATTCTCCTAAAAATTCAATCGTTTTTTCTATAACTGGAGTTCTGTGTGGGATTTTAGAATGCAAAAGAGCGTCACCAAATAACCATTCCATAATGGCTTCCCAAACGAAAATTTCTCCACCATTGCCACCATTGGTATCAACATCAACAAAAATTTTTTCCATTTGAATGCGAGGTGCTGGTGGAGTATTTTGATTATCACCAACCCAACTTACATAAACAGGGGACAATCTAAAAACAAATGAAAGAGAGATTTTTAACCATTCATAGTGTCCTATGTGTTCCTCGGTGTTTTCAGAATATAAAATCAAGTTTAATATTACCATTCCCTTTTTTCACTATCTTCATCAATGATATTTTTCTTTTTTATAATGAAATTTGTGAAAAAGCAAGTTATTAAAAAAATCAAAATAGAAATAATTACAAGTGCGAAATATGCTACTACAATTATACTTAAACCCATAGCATCTCGAAAGAATGAAAACACCTCAAATAACTTCAATACAATCATGAATAATATCCCTTGATAAAAATTCAATAAAAAAAACTGTGCAATTGATGTTATGATTCTATTGCTATATTTTTTTGATTTAATTCCGATTATTATAGAAAAAACAACATAATAAATAACAAATAAGAACCCTGTTATTTTTAAATTATCCGTTTCTAACGCTATAGAGCCTATCGGTTCAAATAAAATCATTGTTAAAAGTAAAATCTGTGGTAAAGTTGTAATTATAAGCACTTTTTTTAAGAATTTTTTCTGTTGATTTTTACTTGATTTCATATATTTCTCCTTTATTCATCTAAATAGCTACATACTTTTTGTACGATACAAGTTCTATGAGGTGCCTTACTATGTAACCTATCAAGAAGAGAATTGCCACCGTCAGTGTCAACATCAATATAAATCTTTTCCATTTGGATTCTTTTGTTAGGCGAAGTGTTTCCATCTTCGGTCCATCCAATTTGACTTAAAAAGCCGACCATATTATCGCCAACATTTTTAACATCCATAGGGGTAGTAATACCTAATACTTTTTTGTATATTGATTTATTCCTCATATAATCAACAATCTGTTGATAGGTTGTAAAAGTAGTTGGCAAATTAATAGGCACATCATTAGTATGAAATGCGGATGCGGTTTATCATTACTCTACTATAAGATTTTTTATATAACGCTTATTTTACTCCTTGCGGACGTATATCATACCAACCATATCCCAATTTAACAACTTCAACATATTCATACTTATTCCAAAGTTCATTTATGTATTTGTATGGTTTTTCTCCACCAGTATATGTAATTATTCTGGGTGAATACTCACTACATGGAAAAAACACATAATCAGGATATTTTTCATCTAGTTCGATAAAATCAAACCCCCGCTCCGGAAAACTCAATAAGCATGATTTAACTTCTTCCCAATTACACGTATCGGGTTTGTACACATCATAAATTATATTAGGATATAAACTTCCTTTTTTTACAAAATGAATGCCGTCGGATGATTTGGCATTGATGCTATCCGCATCATATTCACTGTAAAAATCCGGTGTTTTGTCTACAAAACATTTAATTTCGTTAACCAAGATTTCAAAATTATTCTTATGTTCATCAAAATCATCATAATTGTGATAATAGTAACCCTTTATTTTAAAAATAGTAGAAAGCAAATAATAATCTAATCGAAAACGGATAGAGCATAGAAAAGAAAAACTACACAATATTAATATACTTGAAAGTACAATTGCAATTAATTTTCTTGGCTTTTTATTGTTAATCTTTCTTTCCATAAAATGTTTCCTCCTATATTTCACCTGAAAACGATTCTTCGATTTCAATCACCGTAACAAAAGGTTTGGGATGGATATTTGTATTTAAATTGTTATAATGCTGTAAAATAAACCAGTTTTTAAATCCATTCATATCTCCCACTATACCAGCAAATCCATCTTTGTTTAAGTCAGCAACATCTAACCCAAAATGGTCGTAATATGTTATTTTCATTTTTCCAGAATATGAATTACCAACTAAGTTGTACGATAATATTTCAATTTTTGCACCTTGTAAAGAATCTATACAAATTTTAAAACCTTTAAACATATCATCAAATACAGGTAACTTTATTCCCATACTATCGGCCATTGCGACAAACGGATGCGATTTTCTCAAGTCTTTATCATGTCTTATCGATGGGTTATATTTTAAATTGCAAATACTTCCGTTGAAATTTTTCAAGCATCGATTAAGTGCAGTTTTATTTTTGTTAATATAATCTTCTGATTCAGAATGACTTTTCACTTGTTCTGTTAAATCGGAATTAGAGTATAAATTATAGCCATCGCACATTCCATAGAAATTATCATCTGTTTCGTTCATAAAATGATTGATCATATCTTTGATTATAGGTTCGAATGTTTTATTTGCAAAGTAAGTTGTAGTCATATCTACAAGTGAATTTTTTCTATCACTAACAGAAATTTCTTGACCATTTTTTTCAAACATATTATCACCGATTGATGAAACATTTTGTTTGATTTCTTGTTTAGACCAATGATTATAAAGCATATCCTCACGAATTTCTTCGGTAGCATTTTCAATATCCGGATTAAACCATTTTACCTCGGTATCACGTGTTTGATAAATTAATAGCGGATTTACTGTAACTACGCAACACGCTGAATACCCACCATCAACAGTACAAGCAGTAATCGTTGCGATACCGGCTTTTTTAGCTGTTACTTTACCGCTATAAGTATTAACCTCTGCAACACTATCGTCACTGCTACACCAAGTAACCGTTTGGTTTGTAGCGTTTGACGGATAAACGGTTTCACAAAGATAATTAGTATCGCCTACATTCATAGTGAGACTAGTAGGACATACCTCTATGCCTGTTACAGCTATGGGTGCGGTTACGGTTACGTCAATATAATCCTTCTTACCGCTACCATCAGTAGCCTCGGCATAAACTTTTGTTTTGCCAGTGTTTACTCCGTAAATATATCCTGTGGTTTCATTTACGCTTACAATAGAATTCTCAATACTGTACCATCTAACTTCTGCACATTCAGGACAGTTTGAAGATATACTAGCGTATGCTTCATAATACCATTGTCCTTTTGTAATAGTTGCACTGCTTGGATATACAGTAACTGAATTTACATATGACATTCTTTTTTCCTCCTTATTATATCAAATTTAAAACATCTTTTCAATGATAACCTTTTCATTTCTTACAAGGTTAATATTGAATGCGGTTTCTGCGCCATTATTATCATCATCAATAGGGTGGCAGTTTTTACCGTACTGCCAAACTGCTATATCTTTACGCTTTATACCCGAAGGTGCATAAGGCATCCAGTTATCGGGATGAATTAGGTGAGTTGTGGTCATACTGTCGTATTCTGCGAGGGTGGGAGCCACTGCCCATACAAGACACTGCTGGAAGATCTCCCGATCCGTTTGAAGACCTCTACTAAATTCACGGTCAAAATCAAACCCTGCATCAGTATTTGCCTTGAATGCAGGAGTATATCCTGACTCAATAAGTTCTTCTGCAAAGCCTCTTAAATAATTTCGACTTGCAGATTCTTCACCAATGTCAAGAAACAGCGCACTGCCTTGAGAGATTTCTAAATCAAAGGCTAATGCTACTGCAATTTCTCCGGCGGAGTTGCCCTGCTCCTCGGTCTGTTTTTCACCAGAATCAACATATGTAGCAGCGATTTTACATCCTTTAGAATGAATAAAGTCTATTTCATCCTTAGTCAATGCGTTTTCACCTAAAAGGTTTCTGCCCCAAAAGTTGGGATGAACTTTATTGCGAATTACCCATTCAAACATTGAAATATTGTTTTGAAGAATGTCATTCGCTTGGATTTGGGAATCCACACCGAACAACAGTCTTTCTACGGGCACTGCCTCCTCGGCTGTTTTTGTTTTGGGCCCAACAGCGGCAACCCTTGAAGCCTCAGCTAAAGCCTTGGCGTGTTTAGCATTTTTACATGCCATAATTTTTTACCTCTTTTCATAAAATTTTTTGTTTAGAGTTCAAACTCTTTTGTAACGTTACAATCACATTATAAAAACAAACCCTGACAGTTTTTGTCAGGGTTAAAAAATATTTTTAAAAAAATTTTAGACTTAATAAATGCAAAAAACAGACCTCAAAGCAGAAAAATTTCTGTTTTAAGGTCTGTTTTACACTTTTTGTTTAAAATAAATTTCACAAATTTAAGGTATGACAAAAATCATACCGACACATTAAAAATCATACCAAAGAAAATACAGTTAAAAACTTTGTTTTTAAGAAGTAAAACCGCCGAAAGTATGACGGTTATTCCTGCCTTAACTTATTTTTTAAATAAAATAAGTTAAGATTAGCATGCTTTTGTCCCTATTGTAGCACAAGCATACCATAAAACATAGAATAAAGCAATGTTCTGACACTACAATTATTATTACAGTTTTGTAATCTTTATTGTTTAAGCAAACAGTACATCACTTATAAGCATCACCGAAAATCCCACGAGCAGCGCAAAGGTCGCTCCCCTCTGAGAGCCGTGGGCGTGGGTTTCGGGTATCATTTCATCGCTTATAACATAGAGCATTGTGCCACCCGCAAAGGAAAGTGCAAAGGGCAAAATAAAGGTTGCAACACTCACCGCAAAATAGCCTATAAGTGTGCCTATCACCTCAATAAGTCCCGTTGCGGCGGCAATTAAAAAGGTCTTTTTAGGGCTAACTCCACTTGATAGCATCGGCGCAATAATTACCATTCCCTCAGGGATATTCTGCAAGGCTATTCCCCCTGCTATCAGCAGTGCCTGAGCATTATTTCCCGAGCCGAATCCGACACCTGCCGCAATACCCTCAGGCAGATTATGAATTGCGATTGCCATAACAAAAAGCAATACCTTATTTAAGTTGGTAGCCCCGTGCTCCTCGGTATCGGGACCTACAAGACGGTGAAGGTGCGGCACCAGTTTATCGATTAAATTGATGCTCAGCGCCCCTGTGAAAATACCTGCAACGGTGATAAGCAGCGCCCATTCCCCGCCGTAATCAAGACTTGGCAGAATAAGACCTAATACCGCCGCCGCGAGCATTACACCCGCCGCGAAAGACAGAATTATATCGGAAAATTTATGCGATAATTTTTTGAAAATAAAGCCGAGTAACGAACCGAGAAGCGTCGATAAGCCAACACCGAGAGCCGTAAGTAAAACCATTTGCATATTTTCGCCACCTTTCTTATATTTAATATATCATAAATCGAAAAAAATTTCCATATATCTTGAAATGTTCATATATTTTTAGGTATAATGTAATTGTTAGGAGGTAAGAATATGAGAATTCAGTTTATAGGGGCAACCCATGAGGTTACGGGTAGCTGCACTTTACTCGAAGTCGGTGGGAAATACTATTTAATCGACTGCGGAATGGAACAGGGCCGCGATGTTTTTCAAAACATATCCTTACCCGTTTTAGCGGCAGATATTGAGGCTGTGTTTCTAACCCACGCACATATCGACCATTCGGGAATGCTTCCTAAACTTTATAAGGACGGGTTCAGTGGCAGTATTTACGCCACTGATGTTACCTGCGACCTTTGTAATATAATGCTACGCGACTGTGCGCATATTCAGGAGTCCGAAGCTCTCTGGCGCTCTAAAAAATCCTTAAGAACGGGAGGAGAGCCGATAGAGCCTGTTTACAATATGCAGGATGCAATAGGCGCAATTTCTCTTTTCCGCCGATGTAATTACGGTGAGATAATTCACCCTGCCGAAAACATTGAATTGCGCTTTAACGATATAGGACACTTACTCGGCTCGGCTTGCATCGAGCTCTGGCTAAATGAAAACGGCACACACAAAAAAATCGTTTTTAGCGGAGATGTGGGAAACACTAACCAGAAAATCATCCGCGACCCTCAGTTTGTCGCCGATACCGATTATCTTGTTATTGAATCAACCTATGGAAACCGTCTGCATTCTAAAGACAGAGGTAATGTTGAGGCTGAATTTGCAGAATACATCCAAAGAGCGCTCGATAGGGGCGGTAATGTTATTATTCCCTCCTTTGCCGTTGGCAGAACACAAGAAATGCTTTATCTTTTAAGAGAGATTAAGCAAAAGGGACTTATTAAAGGGCATCCGCACTTCCCCGTTTATGTTGACAGTCCGCTTGCTAATGAAGCCACCGCAATATTTATGCAGTGCAACCCTATTTGCTTTGATGATGAAACACTTTCGCTTGTAAATTCGGGCATCAACCCAATTTGGTTTGAGGATATAAGAATTTCTATGTCTTCGGACGAATCCAAGCTTATAAATTCCGACCCTACACCTAAAGTTATTATTTCAGCCAGTGGTATGTGTGAGGCAGGGCGCATTCGCCACCATCTAAAGCACAACCTTTGGAAGAATAATAATATTATACTGTTTGTAGGTTATCAGTCGGAGGGCTCACTAGGGCGTAAGCTTTTAGACGGAGCCGAAACGGTTACACTATTTGGCGAGGAAATCACGGTTAACGCTCAAATCTGTTCACTTCACGGCACCAGTGGCCATGCCGACCGCGACGGTCTTGTTGCTTGGCTTAAAGGCTTTAAGCAAAAACCTAAGCTGATTTTCGTCAATCACGGCGACGATGAATCCTGTGAGGATTTCAAAACCCACCTGACCGATATGGGCTACCGCGCCGAGGCACCCTATAGCGGCACCGAATACAATTTAGCAACGGGAAAAATGACCGTTTACGCCGAAGGCAAGACTATCGACCGCGTTAAAGTCTTTAAAGAGGACACGCGGGCAGACAGCATATATAAACAGCTTATTAAGGAGGCCGAAAGGCTTTTGGAAATTACTAAAAACCGACGCGGCAGACCTAATAAGGAAAATGCGCGACTGCGCTCACAGATTAATGAGCTTATATTAAAATGGAAAGACTGATTCTGGAGGTACTTTTATGAGAATATGTGTATACGGGGCGGCGTCTCCCACAATAGACCCACACTTTATTGAAACTGTTGAAAAAATGGGTGAAATTATGGCTTCTCGCGGACATTCGCTGGTCTTCGGCGGCGGCGGTAACGGACTTATGGGTGCCGCAGCAAGAGGTGTTAAAAAAGGCGGCGGCTATATTTTAGGTGTTATTCCCGAATTTTTTAAAACCGAGGTAATCGAGGCAATTTACGATAAGTGCGATAAGCTCGTTTACCCTGAAACTATGAGGGAAAGAAAGCAGATTATGGAAGATAATGCCGATGCATTTATAGTGGTGCCCGGAGGTATCGGTACATTTGAGGAGTTTTTCGAAATCCTCACCTTAAAACAGCTCTGCCGCCACGATAAACCTATAGCCATTTACAATATAAACGGCTATTATAACGAGTTAGAGCAGATGATGACGGCATCAATTTCCAAAAACTTTATTAAGGATAACTGCACTTCACTTTATAAGATTTCCGACGACCTCAATACCCTCTTCGACTATATCGAAAACGATAAACTGGATATCAAGAGCGTCAAGCAACTTAAAGACGGATAAAAATTTTCGGTGTAAAAATGGAATTACCTAAACGAAGACCGACTAGACTCAAAGCTTTTGATTATAGCCAAAACGGATATTATTTTATAACAATATGTACGCATAATAAACAGAAAATTTTATGTGATATCGTAGGGGAGGGTCTCTGCGCCCTCCCGCAAATAAAACTTACCGCTATCGGAAAAATTGTAAATACTTCAATAAATTATATAAACGAAAAATATAACAACATATTCGTCGAAAAATATGTTATTATGCCTAATCACCTGCATTTGTTAATTAAGATAGATAATTGCCAAACGGGAGGGCATGGAGACCCTCCCCTACAGATGTATAATGTAATTGGCAGATTCAAATCATTTACCGATAATAAATATAATTCTACTTTATGGCAACGCTCCTTCCACGACCATATAATTCGCGGGGAAAAGGATTATAAAAAAATCTGGAATTATATTGACACAAATCCTTTAAAATGGCGTGAGGATTGCTTTTATACAGATTAAAAAGACAGACTCAAAAAGGCTACTTCTCATAAGGATGATAAAAACCACGATGAATTTCATCGTGGTTTTTCTTATGTTTATCTGATAGAACCGGCATCGCATTTGTAAGTACAAATACTTTTGGGGGATACCCAAACCCTTTTACAACAAAGCGAAAAAAGCAAGTGATATTCTGTGCTGACGCACAGAGTGATATTTTATTCGCCCTAAAAACTGTCCGTAGGTCAATGTCACTATGCGAAAGCATAATATAACTGCGAAGCAATATAACTAGCCTTTGGCGAAATAAAACTGCGAGAATTCCCTTAGGGAAGTCTCACAAGAGTCTGTTTTTTATTTTACATATTCAGCAATATCTTCTAATCCGCACTGCAACACTTCGCACAATTTATCAAGGGTTTTGGTTTCTACATTTTCGTTAGCTTTTAGGCGACGAACTGTCTTACTATCAATTCCGCATTTTTCTCTTAAAACATAGGTGGATATATTTTTATCCCTCATAGTTTTCCAAAGTCGATCAAAAACTATCATATAACCCCTCCTTGACAATACTTATTATGGGGGTTATAATCATAAATATTAAGGGGATATAACCCCCATAGCGTTTATTTAGGAGATTGCATTTTGAAGATATGTACTTTTTTCGGACACAAAAATTCTTCCGAGAAGATATATGACCGACTAAAATTTACCATAACGGATTTAATAGAAAACAAAAGTGTTAAAAATTTTCTGGTTGGTAATAACGGAATTTTCGATTCATTGGTTTATAGAGCACTTAAAGAATTATCCGAAAAATACGAAATTACATTTAATGTGGTTTTGGCATATTTTCCAAAGGATAAATATATTCCTGAAAACAGTATTCTTCCCGACGGATTTGAAAATTTTCCACCTAAATTTGCCATAGATAGACGCAACGAGTATATGCTTAAAAAAGCTGATTTTGTGATATGCTATATAACACATTATACAGGTGGTGCAGGGAAATTCATAGAAAAAGCAAAAAGGAAAAATAAAATTGTTATAAATATCGCATAACGGGAGGAGTAAACCCCTCCCCTACAAAGATAACACGGGCAAACACTGTCCGCCCGTGTTTTTATATGTGGCGAAGCCACACCACAACTATTATTTTTTCTCTATTATCTTTTCTCTATTATCTAAAAAGGACTCAAGGGTTGAGTTGAGTCCTTTCTTATTAATGATGCTTCTTTATAAGTCCTAATGCCTTAGAAAGTTCCATAACAACTAGCGGAACGAAGATAAGGCCGAGGGCGATAAGATAATCGATAACGCCGAGTGTTACAAGTCCGAAAGCCTTACCTACGGGGGTAAAGAGCACAAGCGCTACGAGTGCAGTGGATGCAAGTGCTGCTAAATTCAGATTTTTGTTTGTAAAGGGTCCGATTTTAAAGAGCGAATGCTCACTTCTCATATTGAATGCCTGAACTATCTGGCAAAGTGCTAAAACCATAAATGCCATGGTCTGACCGTATTCGATACTGCTTCTCTGCCAACCGATATAGAAGCCGATAAGTGTTAATGCTGCGAACATACAACCCTGAAGCACTACACGAATACCGAGTCCATTTGCGAAAATGCCCTCGTTTTTGGGCTTAGGCTTTTTATCCATAACGTCGGCTTCAACCGCCTCCATACCGAGTGCAATAGCGGGCAGAGAGTCGGTTACAAGGTTAATCCAGAGTAGCTGCATAGAAAGCAGCGGAGTTTTATGCCATAATAGCATTGCCGCAAAAACGGTTATAACCTCACCGATATTGGTACCGAGTAAGAAGCCTACAACCTTTTTAATGTTGGCATAAATGCCTCTGCCCTCACGGACGGCGTCTACTATGGTTGCAAAGTTATCGTCTGTCAGCGTCATATCGGCGGCACCCTTAGCAACATCGGTACCGGTAATACCCATAGCGCAGCCGATATCAGCGGCTTTAAGGGCGGGCGCATCGTTAACACCATCGCCCGTCATAGACACAACCTGACCCTTTCTCTGCCAAGCCTTTACTATGCGGATTTTATTTTCGGGCGATACACGGGCATATACAGAAATCTGCTCGATAACGGCGTCAAACTCGCTATCGGTCATATTATCGAGCTCGGTGCCTGTAATGGCGCGGTCGCCCTCCACTAAAATACCAAGCTCCCTGGCTATTGCCGATGCGGTAATTACGTGGTCGCCCGTAATCATAACGGGTTTAATACCTGCTCTGCGGCAGACTGCCACAGCTGCCGCTGCCTCAGGTCTGGGCGGATCTATCATACCCACAAGTCCCATAAAGGTAAGCCCTGTTTCGAGTGTCTCGGTGGTAATTTCACTCGGCAACTCGTCAATTTCCTTATAGCCTATAGCGAGAACTCTAAGAGCGTCTTCACTAAGAGCGTTGGTCATTTCCCTTGCGGCTTCAATGTTACCTGCCACTGAGCGTTTTGCCATAACATCGAAAGCGCCTTTAACAATAACAATTTTCTTGCCGTCAATCTCATTCACGGTTGACATTAATTTTCTATCCGAATCGAACGGAATTTCAGCAAGACGAGGATATTGAGCATTCAGGTCCTCTGTGGTCATTCCGTTTTTGTATGCCGCTAATATAATAGCCGTTTCTGTCGGGTCGCCGATATGTTTTTCACCCTGCTCATTTACTATAACCGAACCGTCGGAACAGAGAGTTCCGTACATTAAAAGCTTTTTGATATTATCGGTGTTATCCGCCGAAATAAGCTCGGCTTCATCCATCCCGTCGAAATACGCCTTGGTAAGTGTCATTCGGTTTTGGGTGAGTGTTCCTGTTTTATCCGAACAGATTATAGATGCGCCGCCCAGCGTTTCAACGGCAGGCAATTTTCTGATAAGCGCATTCTTCTTTACCATTCGCTGAACACCGATGGAAAGCACGATTGTAACAATTGCGGGCAGTCCCTCAGGGATAGCCGACACAGCGAGAGACACGGAGGTCATAAATATATGAATGGGGTCTAAGTTATTGAGAAGTCCTACAATAAATATTATACCGCAGGCAGCCAAAGCCACAATACCTAAGTATTTGCCGAGCTGAGCGAGTTTTTGCTGAAGCGGTGTCTGAGAATCGGTCTCGCCGTCTAAAAGATTTGCAATTTTACCCATTTCGGTATCCATACCCGTAGCGGTTACGACGGCTAAAGCCGTGCCGTAGGTAATGCTGCAGCCCGAAAATACCATATTGGTGCGGTCGCCTATAGGTGCATCCTCTTTTATCTGAGCATTGGCATCCTTTTCACTCGGTACCGATTCACCCGTAAGCGCCGATTCCTCGGATTTAAGGCTTACTGAATGAATCAGCCTTGCATCAGCAGGAACAAAATCGCCTGCCTCCAGGTGAATAATATCTCCGGGTACTAACTCGGCGGCATCAATTACCGTCTCAACACCGTCGCGAATTACCCTCGCGTGTGGAGCCGACATATTTTTTAGCGCGTCGAGTGCCTTTTCTGCCTTGCCCTCCTGGTAAACACCCATAACGGCATTAAGAATTACTATGAGCACTATCAGTGCGGGTTCAAAAAGTTCTCCCCAATTTTGTTCAACGCAAATAACTGTAAAGGATACTATCGCCGCCGCGATTAGTATTAAAATCATTACATCTTTAAATTGGTCAATAAAGCGCTGAAAATTCGTCTTTTTCTTCTTTTCCTTTAGCCTGTTTTCGCCGTACTTCTGAAGCCTTTCACGAGCTTCAGCCGCAGTTAAGCCGCTTTCCTTATTAGATGAAAGACTGCTTAAAAGTTCATTAGTTGGTTTACTGTGTGCTAACATTTGTCAAACTCCCTCCAAAATTTTATAATGGCGTTTTCGTAGCCGAGCCTATCCTGGGTATATGATGTACCGTGCTGAGCGCCCGGAACGATAAAAAGCCTTTTTTGTGCAGTACATGCTTTATAATTTTCATAGGTCATTTCTATCGGCACAAAACGGTCGTCGGTGCCGTGAATAAAGAGCACAGGTACCGTGTTTTCCGCCAGAGCCTCGGTTGTGCTGTAGGAATCGGCGGAAACCTCAATTTTGCGCATACAAAGGTCATTTGCCGCCGCGTTATAAAGCCCATACGGAATTTTTAAATTGTTCTGCGCAACATGCCGCCAAATAGCGTGGGGCGAAGTAAATCCGCAGTCGGCAATAATTCCGCGAACCGTATCGGGCAGTTCCCCGCCCGATGCCATTAAAACGGTGGTGGCTCCCATTGAAATTCCACAAAGATAAATGGGCAAGTTCTTTGTTTTTTCATTCACCCATTTTACCCAGTTTGCACAGTCGTAACGCTCCAATAGACCGAAACCGATGTAATCTCCGCCGCTTGACCCTTGAGCGCGTTGCTCGGCATAGAGCACCGCACAGCCATTTTTGTGCCAGAAGGGTGAGATTAATCCAAAATCCTGACTCCAGAATGAGCGCCAGCCGTGCATAGCAATAATTATGCGCTGTGGGTTCTCCGGACAGTACCAGTGTCCCACAAGCTCGGTGCCGTCAAAAGCCGTAACAGTTACCGTTTCCATAGGCTTTTTTTGGAGTTCCTCCGCCGCATTTATAAGTGTTTCGGCAACTTCCGAGAGGTTGTTCGAGCCGCTTATAAGCCTTTTTCCGCGCTCGGTAGCCTTTGGAGTCTTGCGGTCAAGCGCTATTTCGACCAGTTTCTTCGCGCTCATAACATACGCCGTAGCCGTAGCCGCCGCCAAAGCGGTGATACCGGTACCAATAAGTAAATTTTTTGTGGATTTTTTCATAAAAGCCTCCTACAAATAATACCTATTATAAATTACCACATTTTAACTTAATTATCAATTAATAAATTGTAAATATGAAAAAAATCTTGACATTTTACTTGGTTTTTAAGACAATTACTACAGTATGTTTTTAAGGAGAATATTATGAATAAAGGTAATTTTAAGGCATTGGCACCAATCGCTGTTTTTTTGGCGCTTTATTTGGGGCTCGGCATTACATTTGAATATATTTTGAAAATCCCGATGGGCTTTTATAATGTGCCTATAGTTGTGGCTTTCCTAGTAGCACTGCTGACTGCCGTGCTGCAAAACAAACGCCTTAACTTTGATGAAAAATTATCGGTTATGGCAGAGGGTATCGGAGATAAAAACATTATCACAATGCTGCTGATTTTCCTGTTGGCAGGCATATTTGTGGGTGTTACCGGCAGAAGCAGTGCCGATAGCGTAGCCTATCTTTTACTCTCGATTTTCCCTGCAAAATTTTCGGTTGTGGTTCTATTCATAGTGGCTTCCTTTGTATCGGTTGCTATGGGTACTTCGGTAGGAACGATTACGCTTATTACCCCCATTGCGGCGTCGCTTTCTATCTCGGCAGGTCTGTCTGCCCCGTTATGCATAGCCTCGGTTATCGGCGGTGCTATGTTTGGCGATAATCTTTCCTTTATTTCCGACACTACCATTGCCGCAACGGGCGGTCAGGGCTGCAGTATGAAAAGCAAATTTAAGGAGAATTTCCCATTGGCGCTTCCTGCCGCAATACTAACCGCAGTTTTGATTTTTGCCATTACCTTAGGCGCCAATACCAACTATCAACCCCCTGCCGACTATAATTTAATCCAGATAATCCCCTACATTCTGGTTCTTATCGGCGGTGTAGTAGGAATCAATGTTTTCGCAGTTTTAATAATGGGCATTATTTCGGGGGCTGTTATAACACTGCTTACCACCACTACCACCTTCCCTCAATTACTGTCAGATATGGGCTCGGGGGCGGCAGGTATGTTTGAAACCTCTATAATTGCGATACTGGTCTCGGCCATCTGCGCTCTGGTCCGCATACACGGGGGCTTTGACGCACTGCTTTATTTTATTAAAAGGGTTTTTCGCGGCAGACGCGCTGGTATGCTCGGTATGGGACTGCTTGTAGGTGCTATGGATATTGCAACGGCAAATAATACAGTAGCCATTGTAATGGCAAACCCAATAGCCCGCGAGATGTCGGAGAATTACGGTATAACACCCGCCAAATCGGCTTCAATTCTCGATACCTTCTCCTGTGTTTTCCAAGGTATAATTCCATACGGCGCACAGATGCTGGTCGCCATTTCAGCGGCTCAGGAGCTTGGAATAACCATTTCGGCTTTCGAGATTATTCCACTGCTTTTCTACCCGTTTTTATTACTTTTGAGTTGTTTGGTTTTCATTATGTTGGATAAAAAAAGAAAAGCATAGGGCTCCCAATCCCTTAAATATACTGCAAAAATAGCCTCCATAAGTAGCACCTTAAACGCACTTATGGAGGCTGTTTTTATTCAAATTCTATTGTACCAATTGGCTTTGGTGTTAAATCCATAGCCACGCGGTTGATGCCCTCAACCTCTTTGGTTATTCTGTCGGTGATTTTATGAAGCAGTTCATAAGGAATTTCCTCAATAGTAGCGCTCATAGCATCAGTAGTATTAACGGCGCGGATAATTGCCATCCAGCCCTCATATCGCTTACCGTCGCGCACACCTACGCTTTTAAAATCGGGTACGGCAATAAAATACTGCCAAACCTTTTCACTGAGACCGCTTAAATCGAACTCTTCTCTAAGTATTGCATCGGCTTCTCTGAGAGCGTTCAGCCTGTCGCGTGTGATTGCGCCAAGGCAACGAACACCGAGTCCCGGTCCCGGGAAGGGCTGACGGTAAACCATAGAGTGAGGAAGACCCAAAGCCTCGCCCACAACACGAACCTCGTCCTTATAAAGCAGTTTTACGGGTTCAACAAGCTCGAATTCCATATCCTCGGGCAGTCCGCCTACGTTGTGGTGTGCCTTAACACCGTCCGACTCTAAAATATCGGGGTAAATGGTGCCCTGTGCTAAGAACGAAATACCCTCGAGTTTTCCTGCTTCCTCATCAAAAACCTTAATAAACTCGTTTCCTATAATCTTTCTCTTTTGCTCGGGTGCATCAACATCTGCGAGTAAATCAAGGAAACGGTCGGTAGCGTCAACATAAATTAAATTAGCATCAAGCTCTTTTCCGAAAACCTCAATTACCTGTTCGCTTTCTCCCTTGCGCATAAGTCCGTGGTTAACGTGAACGCAAACAAGCTGTTTGCCTATAGCCTTGATAAGCAGCGCGGCAACAACCGAACTGTCTACGCCGCCCGACAAAGCTAAAAGCACCTTCTTATTACCTACCTGAGTTCTTACCTCGGCAACCTGCTCGGCAATAAACTTGTCCGCAAGTTCTCTCGTTGTTATTCTTTCCATTGTTTCGGGTCTTATATTGCAGTTCATAAAAGTACCTCCTTAGTTGTTGGTGTAGTTATCAAAGTAACCCTGAATTAAAACTACGGGTGTACCCTTATCTCCTGAGCCACTGGTCAGGTCGCATAGTGAGCCAATAAGGTCGGTTAATTGTCTCGGTGTTGTGCCCTGAGCCGCCATATTGCCTACAAGGCTTCCGTCCTTTGCCTTAATGCTATCGGAAATTGCCTTTTTAAGTTCATCACCCGATAAATCCTTAAAGTCATTATCGGCAAGGTATTTGAGTTTGAGTTCATTCGGTGTACCAATAAGACCGTCGGTAAATGCGGGTGAAACAACGGGGTCGGCAAGCTCCCAGATTTTACCCTGAGGGTCTTTGAAGGCGCCGTCGCCATACACCATAACCTCTACGTGTTTGCCTGTGGCGGCAAGAATACGCGCCTGAATATCGAGCACTAAATCCTTACACTCCCGGGGGAACAGCTTAATGGTATTCTCTGTGGATTTGTTGGAGCCGAGCAGTCCGTATTTCTCGTTACAACCGCTACCGTTTACCGATTCATTTAAAATTTCATCAAGACCGTAAACCACCTTGGCGCCTGCCGCTTTTAAGAGGCGCTTGGTACGGGCTCTTGTGTGGATATCACAGCAAAGCACCTTATCGGTATATTCGAGTATGGCTTTAGGCTGATTTGCAAAGATAATTTCTACCTCGGCACCGCATTCCTTAATAAGATTTTCGTAATATTCAACATAGTCAACACCCGTAAATTCGAGCTTCTGCACACCGAAAACCTCGCGGTAACGAGAAAGTGTTAAAACATCGCTATAGGGGTTAATACCTGCCTCGTCAATAAGGTCATAGGTAGCCAGAGAGTTGCCAACCTCGTCCGACGGATAGGAAAGCATAAGAACTACCTTACTCACTCCCTTTGCGATGCCTTTTAAGCAGATTGCAAAGCGGTTGCGGGAGAGTATCGGGAAAATAACACCCACTGTGCCGCCGCCGAATTTTTTTCTTACATCGGCTGCAATATCATCAATATGAGCATAGTTGCCCTGTGCACGTGCAACAATAGACTCGGTTAAAGATATAACATCGCGGTCGCGAAGGGAGAAGCCCTCACTCTCGGCTGCTTCGAGTACGCTGGTTGCTACAATTTCGGCAAGGTTATCGCCCTCGCGAATGATGGGGCAGCGAATACCTCTGGACACTGTGCCTACTTTTCTTTCCTTGGTTTGCATAAAAAATATTCCTTCTTTCAGTTAGGCTTAAAAATTAAACATTACACCATAATATAATATATTATACCAAAAAACACCCTTTTGTCTACACAAAAGGGTAATTTTTTTGAAATTTTTTTGTTTTTTTACATTATGGCGGTCAGCATTAGCATTTCCCGAATTTTAAGGTAAATTTCACACGCCGAAGAAATTGGTAAGGGGTTTTCGCCCCTGCCCACCTCAATAGTAAAGCCAGGTCGGGAAAAGGTCTTAATAAACCAATCCTTAAAGCCGCCGCCAACGGCGAGTCCCACAGGCACATCGAGCGCGTAGCCTGATGATGTCGCCATAATTTCCGCCATTTTCTGTGCCCGTGGAATTGTTTTGGAGCCGTAGTTCCAATAAATCACCTCACCCTGAGAGTGAAGTGCTACGGCGTGGCGAATAACATAGGTGTTGCAAAGCTCACTAAGGGCGAGTGTTTCGGGCTCACTCATAGGTGAAAAACCTCCAAAGCGCGTAGGCGCGGGACCGTAAATTCCTGCGCGTTTTTCGCGGTTAGAAAGCACCTGCCAGGCTGCATCAAAATTATGATTTATGTCGACACCTCTGGCGTTGGCATTCCAGTGAAGTGTGTCTCCGCCCGAAAGCTTTTCAATTTTTGCCGACAGATTTCCCGCACCTGCCGAGCCGTGAATGGATATTTCAGCGCCATCGGGATTGACTACCGGAACTATAATAATGCTTCTGCCCTGCATGGCTTTTTTGGCATTAAGCCCCTCAATAGAGCCGTCATTTTTAAGGGAGAAGCACAACTGCTCTAAAAACATTAAAATTATATTGGTGGTTATATGCTCACTGCCGTGAACCGTGGCGGCAAAAAGGACCGATGCCTCGGCTCTACCCAATTTTAAGTAGGGAATATTGCGCCCGAGTGCACTTCTACCCGCAATACCTAAAGAGAGAAAAGGATATTCCTCGCATAGTGCCTCAATTGCTTTTTTAGTCTCGCTATAATCATAATCTATATTTTTTATAATGCTTTCCATTATTTTTGCCCCTTTCCTTAAAGTGTATGATAAAAGGGCTTATAAAATGAATAAAGGATGCCTTTAAGCATCCTTTACTACATCTATTTTTTCTATACCGTATTTCTTTAAAGCCTCCACCGTTTGCTCAGTTATCCTTTCTCCGCTAACCGTTATTGGTATTGCGGGTGGACAGGAAACTGTTGGTGCGGCACAAATTCTACCTATAGCATTATCTACCCTTACCGTTTCGCTGCTACCGAGTACCGCCTTACGAATACTTATTACCCTTTCACCCCTTTGGGCTTTTAGGGGCTTAACTATTATAGGTGCTTTTTGGGGTATGCTATTTAAAGCCTTTTTAATTCTTTTAAAATCCGAAGCGGTATTTTCGCCGGACAGCATAAGCAATATAAAACGATTATCGGCATATTCGCACTCTATTTTTTCAGCCCTTAAAATATCCGCGAATTCATATCCGCTGTAACCGAAATCGGCGCAATTAATTGTGATTTTAAGCGGCTCTGTGCCTATTAATTTAAAGCCGTTTTCCACTAAAAACGTCTTTAATTCTGCCACCCTTTTTACCGCTTTTTCAAAATACTCTTCACAAAGACAAGCGTTGCATAGGTCCAGCGACTGCAAAATTAAATACGAAGGGCTTGTCGAGGCGAAAAGGCACATTTTTTTAACCGCTACACCTAAATACTGAGGGTAATCCTTTGATATATGCAGATAGGCGCCACCCGTGAGCACAGGTAAAGTTTTATGCGCCGAATCAGCACACATAGCGGCACCTAAATCCATAGGATGCCGAGATTTTTCTAAAAATTTTAAGTACGCTCCGTGGGCGTTATCGACTAAAAGCGGAATTCCGTATTCTCGACAGACCTTTGACACCGCCTTAACATCGGCAATATTGCCTAAATAATCGGGGCTTGTTATATATACGGCATCGGGTTTTTGGGTCATTTCTTCAAGCGTATCCCGAAGATTTTCCAATGTGATTTTGCATTCACACAAGTTATCACTGTCGCCGTAAAGCCACTCAACCTCTATACCTAAGAGCGCACAGGCATTTATAAAGGCTTTGTGTACGTTTCTGCCCGCTAAAACAAGGGGTGGTCTATCCTTTACTCCCTCGGCTATAACACCCAGCATTGCCTTAATGCAGAGTGTTGAGCCCTCACACGAATAAAGTGTGGTGGCAGTACCGAAAAGCGAAGCGGCGTTACTTTGGCTCTCTGCTATAATTCCGCTATCACTATAGAGCACATCGGCACCCGAAATTTCGGTTATATCGTATTTTTCGGTGCCCTTTCTTCCCTTGTGTCCGGGCATATGACAACGTGTTATATTTTGTTTTGCATAATTTTTTACAAAATCAAAAATAGGTGTTTTCATTATTCCTCCGCTTTTCCTCAACCTACAGCAATTAAATTATTCGCTTAGTGCCACCTGCATCATCACAGCACACTCGATTCGCTTTTTGAAAAGTTCGCAGCCGTACTCATAAACGCCGTTTATACTGCCGGTTGCGTGATAGGAGTTGGCAGCGCATCCGCCCGAGCAATAAAGCCTTGCCCAGCATTCTTTACACTCAGGTCTTGCATAGGCATTACATGAGCGGAATTCATCCTGAGCAGAAGCGTTGGTAACTCCCTTCCAGACATTGCCGAGCAGGTATTTTTCATCCCCCACGAACTGATGGCAAGGGTACAGGTCGCCCCAAGGAGTTACTGCCATATATTCGGTGCCCGAGCCGCAACCTGTGATTCTCTTATAAATACACGGTCCGTTTTCTAAATCGAGCATATAGTGATAAAATGTAAAGCCCTCACCATTTTTTTCTCGCTTTATCATTTCCTTTGCCAGAATTTCATACTGCTCTTTTATTTTCGGTAAATCCTCATAGATCAAAGCATACGGGTCATTTGGCGGACAGACTACGGGCTCCATACTAAGTTCTCTGAAGCCTAAATCAGCCATATGAAAAATATCATTTGTGAAATCGACATTATTATGGGTAAATGTGCCGCGCATATAATAGTCCTTACCGCCTCGCGCCTCTACTAATTTTTTAAATTTCGGCACTATTTGTTCATAACTGCCCCGTCCGTTATAATCAACTCGGAAATGGTTATGTACTTGTGGTCTGCCGTCAAGACTTAATACCACATTACTCATCTCACGGTTGGCAAAGTCTATAACATCATCGTCAATAAGCATTCCGTTGGTAGTAAGGGTAAAGCGGAAATTTTTGTTATGCTCTTTCTCTACACTTCTGGCATACTCCACAAGGCGCTTTACGGTATCCCAATTCATAAGCGGCTCGCCGCCGAAAAAGTCTACCTCTAAATTTCTTCGGCTACCCGAATTGGCAATAAGAAAATCGAAAGCCTGTTTGCCCACTTCAAAACTCATTAGCGCCCTTTCGCCCTGATATTTGCCCTGTGAAGCAAAGCAATAAGAGCAGTTCAGATTACAGGTGTGTGCCACATGCAGACACAGTGCCTTTACAACTTTTGAGTTGTTTTTATAGTCGGTTGCGAGGCTTTCATACGGGTCGGCACTCCATAATTTACCCTGATTTTCAAGCGCCTCAATATCGGAAATGCAAAGCAGGATATCCTCTTGTGTTACATCGGGCAAATTACTGTACTTTTCGAGAATAACCTCTATTATTTCCTCTTTGGTTTTATTTTTGTACATTCCTATAATATCGTAGGCGACCTCGTCTACAGTATGCACACTGCCCGACGCCGTATCAAGCACGATATTATATCCGTTTAGTTTATACTGGTGAACCATATCTCTCTCCAAATAAAAACGCTGTAAGGTAATTGCCCTACAGCGTTCTCACTAAAGCAAATTAGTTGTTTTTATTTTCGCACTTCTGGTTAGCAACGCCGCAGGAAGTTTTACAAGCCGACTGACAAGAGGTCTGGCACTCACCGCAACCGCCGTTTTTAACAGTTTTTGTGATATCCTTAGTTTTAACGGTTTTAATTCTATTCATTATATTTGCCTCCTAAAGTAATCTTTGAATTAATTTTACCACGATAAAAAGATAATGTCAATATTTAAAAATCTATTGAGTTTTTAAATAAATCTGTTAAAATACTAATAAGGAGTTGATTTTATGAACTACACAATTAAAAATGATATTCTGACAGTTGAAATTGCATCTCGCGGAGCCGAGCTTATGTCGATAAAAAAAGACGGCGTGGAGTATGTTTGGCAAGGTTTACCTGAATATTGGTCGGGCAGAGCCTACAACCTCTTCCCCACCTGCGGCAGAATGTGGGAGGGCAAATACCTGTGCCGTGGTAACACATATGAAATGAAAATTCACGGACTTGTAAGATATTTAGAGTGCGAGGTTTACGAGCATACCGACGATAAAATTGTTTTCATTTTAGAAAGCAACGAGGAAACCCGCAAAATTTATCCATTCGATTTTAAATATTTTGCCGAGTTTGCACTTCAAGGCAATAAATTGATTACAAAATACATCGCTATAAATACAGGTAGCGACGTTCTTCCCTGTACCTTTGGCGGACACCCGGGCTTTAACGTACCGCTTGATAACGGTTGCTTTGACGATTACTATCTTGAATTCAGCGAGGAATGCACTCCAGAAGAGGCATTCTTCTCAAAAAGCGGAAAGGTCGAGGGACTGCTTAGAGATAACAAGTTTATCGATTTAAAGCACAGCCTTTTCGATAACGATTCATTCTTTATGATCGGTTGTGCCGACACCGTTACCCTTAAAAGTGATAAAAGCGAACGCTCGGTTACTGTGGTTTACCCCGGCTTTAAATATTTAGGCGTGTGGCACGCTCCACAGACCGATGCTCCCTATGTTTGCATTGAGCCCTGGTGCGGCTCACCCGCTCCCTTAGGTCAGTATTCCGATATTGACACTATGGCTGATATGTTCCATTTAGCACCCAACGAATCAAAAACTGTTTCATTCGACATAATAATTAAATAAATACAGTAAAAACTATTTTAGGGTAGAGCGAATAATCCAAACCCGCCTCAAAGTGGCTTATTTCGGCGCTTTTTACCCAATCCATTCTTGTAAGGCGTCAGCCTTACTGCGCCTGTATTGAATAAAAATCACTCAAAATATTCTCTCTTTTAGGTCAAAGATTTTAAAAAGAGCGGATTTTTGTTCAAACGAGGCACAAAACGCAGTTAATCCTGACGGATTAACGAGTATTTTAACAAAGTATGAGCGAAAATCCGCCTTTTTAAAACGGAGTTCGGATTATTCGCTCTACCCTAGGTGATTTTATGCGTTCAAGCGGAATTTTAATGCCAATATTTTCTCTGCCCTCTCAGTACGGAATAGGTACTTTAGGGGCGGAAAGCTACCGTTTTGTCGATTTTTTAAAGAAAGCGAAGCAGACCTACTGGCAAATTTTACCCATAGGTCCCACAAGCTATGGTGATTCTCCATATCAGTCCTATTCCTCTTTTGCGGGAAACCCCTATTTTATAGACCTTGATTTGCTGATAAACGAGGGGCTTCTCACGAGTGAGGAAGTGGGAAGCGCCGATTTCGGAGGCGATAATTTTAAAATTAATTACGGAAAGCTTTATGAAAACCGCTTACCCCTTTTAAAAAAGGCTTTTTTGAGGTTTAAAAAAGACAAAGAGTATAAATCTTTTTGCGTTCAAAACGCCGAGTGGCTCGAAGATTACGCAATCTTTATGGCGCTTAAAAGTGTAAACGGCGGGAAATCCTGGAATGAGTGGGAAATTAACGTTTTACCAAAAAACAACGATGCCGATTTTCATAAATTCTTGCAGTTTAAGTTTTTTACCCAGTGGCACAATTTAAAGAATTACGCCAACGAAAACGGCATTAAAATTATCGGGGATATCCCCATTTATGTTGCGCTTGACAGTGCGGACGTGTGGTCAGAAAAGGAGCAGTTTCTGCTCGAAAATGACCGCCCTACTCTTCTAGCGGGTTGTCCGCCCGATGCTTTCACTGAGGACGGTCAGTTATGGGGCAACCCCCTATACGACTGGAAGAAAATGAAGAGTGATGGCTACACTTGGTGGAAAAGAAGGCTCGGTGCAGCACTAAAAATCTACGATGTTATCCGCATTGACCACTTCAGAGGCTTTGAATCCTTCTATGCCGTTCCCTATGGCGCCGAAAATGCCAAAAAGGGCAAATGGATTAAGGGCCCCGACATAGCCTTTTTCCGGGAAATGAAGAAGCATTTTGGTGAGGATTTGCCTATTATTGCAGAGGATTTAGGCTTTTTAACCCCCGCAGTTTATAAGATGCTAAGGCGTAGCGGTTTCCCCGGTATGAAGGTGTTGCAGTTCGCCTTTGACAGCCGTGAGGAAAACGATTATCTGCCCCACAATTTTGAAAGGAACTGCGTGGTTTACACGGGCACGCACGATAACGATACCATTATGGGCTGGTGTGATACCGCACCGCAAACGGATGTCGCCCTTGCAGAAAAATATCTCGCCTGTAAACGAAATGAGGGCTTTAATTTTGCTATGATTCGCGCGGCTCTCTCGAGTGTTGCCGACACATCCATTATTATGATGTCCGATTTATTGGGACTAGGCTCAGACGCCCGAATTAACACCCCCTCCACGCTGGGTGATAATTGGCAGTGGCGAATTGACGGCGTTTGCATTAACGACTGGCTCGCCAAAATAGTTAAGGATTTAACCACCCTTTACGGAAGATAAAATTATTGTAAAAAGGACTCAGAGCAAAGGGTTTTACCCTAAGGACAGGAAGAAAAAAAGATGCACGAAAAATTCGTGCATCTTTTTCTTCTGTCTTATACCGCAACAACAAGCAGGGAACTTTTGTATCAACTTCCACTTGTTAAAAAGGGAAATACTCTACGGCAATAAATTGCATAAGCAGTGTTCATACAAGTAATGAGTATTAGCAAGATATAAACCACTGCCCTCACTGCTTTAGTTTTTATCTCAACCGCTAAAAACAAAGTTGGTAGAGCCGATAGCAAATAGAATACTTGTAGAGTCGGAGAGAGTACAAGAAAATCTCTCAAGTAAAATGCCAATACTAAATTATATGTAAGTGCAATGGTAAAGAAAATAGTTTTTGTGGTCTTCATTTCAAATTCTCCTTTATGTACGAAATTGATTGAAACGAAGAAGTGGCAGTACAGAGCGACGAACTCTGTACTGCCACAAACAAAGGCTATTTAACATCTTTTAAAAAAACAACAAACCCGAACGTTTCACCGATTGGTAAAAGGTTCGGGTTTGAATGCTTTGGTGCCGCTGACCGGACTTGAACCGGTACGGAGTCGCCCCCGAGGGATTTTAAGTCCCTTGTGTCTGCCTATTCCACCACAGCGGCACATTATTTGCATGTGATTAATGCACTTAAATATAATATAATATTTACCCTTATTTGTCAAGCGAATTTATAAGTGAATTTTAAAATTTTTATCAAATAACTCTACAAAATCGTGAAGTGTACCGTCATCGCGCTCACGCACACCGACAACATTACCCACATTAACATTATGCATACTGCGGAATATATTATCAGCCGCATTGGGATTAATTTTACAGATGTCCGCAATTATCTGTTTTGTTTCTTTGCGTTTTGAGAGCCCCTCAAACTCGGCGCTCTTTTCGGTAAAACGGCAGGCACAGGCAAGAAAATGAAGGTCATTTGAATTTGCCCAATTAATAATATCCTTTTCCTTTACTCGATAAAGCGGACGGATAAGCTCCATTCCCTCAAAATTGGTGCTTTTAAGTTTAGGGAGCATTGTTTTGATTTCACTCGAATACATCATACTCATAAGCAGGGTTTCGATAGCATCATCGAAATGATGACCGAGCGCTATTTTATTACAGCCGAGCTCCCTTGCTTTTGCATAAAGGTTCCCTCTGCGCATACGGGCACATAAATAACAGGGTGAACCGCCGACCTCATTTACTGTATCGAAAATGGTGCTCTCAAATATAGTTACAGGAATATTCAAGAGTTTCGCATTACTCTCAATAAGCTTACGGTTTTCTGGATTATAACCCGGGTCCATAACAATAAATTCTAAACTAAAGGGCACCTCGCTATAACGGTTTAGCTGCTGCATACATTTAGCGAGCAGCATAGAATCCTTACCGCCCGAAATACAGACAGCAATTTTATCGTTTTCTTTTATTAAATCATATTCTTTAACGGCAGCTACAAAATTGTTCCAAATTTTTTTCCTATAGCGTTTGATTATACTGCGTTCGATTTCAATATGTTTTTCCATATAAACTCCAAAAATAAAAAGCGTTACCCTTATTATAAAGGTAACGCTTTAATTATTCAAGTGAAATTACGCCTTTTTGTTGGTTAATGCCTTAATAACAAAGAGTGTTCCAACTGTGATAATGGTTGCTACTGCTAAGGAAATCCAAACATTCTGAACTATACCTGCAATAACGTAGGAAACAAATGAAATTGCCGCAACGGTTATAGCATATGGCAGCTGAGTGGACACGTGGTTAATATGGTCGCAACGGGCGCCTGCAGAGGACATAATGGTGGTATCGGAAATCGGTGAGCAGTGGTCTCCACAAACAGAACCTGCAAGACATGCCGACATACCAATAATACGAAGCATATTGCCCTCGGGGAA
>JAZRKE010000081.1:0-3447 GCA_045646145.1 Acutalibacteraceae bacterium
CGGCTGCCTGAGATGGTAATGCATTGCCAAACTTTCGAGGTCCCTTTTAGGGACCTGGCCAGTAGGCGCCCCTTATAGGGGCTGTGCATACCACTAGTTTACTAGTGGTTATGATTATTTTCAGAATTTAAAAAAGCGAATTGAATTGCCATCTATACACCTTTAGGTGCAGTTCATTGTATATGCTCCACACAGCTACGATTACGAATTTTTTAAGCCTATTTCATCAGCCTTAAGTATTACATATTCATCGAGAGTAATTCCGAGTTTATGAATTTCAGTAGCGGCCTCGCGTCCGACATATCGGAAGTGCCAAGGCTCATACTTAATTCCGGTTATATCTATAGTGTCCTTAGGATAGCGCAGAATAAAGCCGAAGCGATAACAGTTTTCCTCTAACCAGTCGGCTTCCTCGGTGCCGCCGAAAGCATCGGTTGCGGCGGGCAGATTGTGCATATCAAGGCAGAGTCCACTCTGATGCTCACTCGTTCCGGGCTTGGTGGAATAGGTAAGGGTGTGCTTTTCGCACTCCGCTTTAGTTTTATATTTACCCGTAGCCCAATCACGATTAAAATACATATTAAAAAGATAATCTTGATAGGAATAGGAACGGTAGGCACTCGTAACCGTAATATCGTCGAAGCCGTATTCCTTGGCTTCAGCCAAAAATGCCTTAAGGCTCTCTGCAGCATTCTTGCGCAGTTTTTGTGTGGCGCGTCCGTCCTTACGGGTGTGTCCGCAATCGGTCAAATCGTCGGGCTCGTAATCCTTATCCAATGTGTTTTGGGGATTCACCAAAAACACATATTCGTATTTATTCTCAGGCTCAATATACTGAAGATATGGCGCTATATCAATTTTATAATCCTTACCAATCATTTGTTCGTAAGATATAGCCTCCGCAGACTCACGATAGGGGGTTGCAGCCTGTCCGTTATTCTCGGGCTCACTTATTGTTGGACGGTTACCGGAGTGTTTTATAAATAAAAATACGCTTACCGAAATAAGAACGACCAAAACCGCCGTTATAATTCTTTTATTATTTTTTCGTGTTCTTTTTTTATATCTAGCCATTTTCATCACCAAAATATAGTATATCTTAAGTTGCAAAAATTTTCAACATAAGATATAATTAATTAGTAATGCGCATTCACAGGAGGTTAAAATGGAATTCAGTAAAATATTATCATCAGAGTTTGAAGTACAGGAAATTTACATTTCAAATATTATCGGTCTTCTTGACGAGGGCAACACCATTCCCTTTATTGCCCGTTACCGCAAGGAAGCCCACGGAACTATGGACGACCAAAAAATCCGTGCTATTGCCGATAGGCTTAACTATCTGAGAAATCTTGAAGCCCGTCGGGACGAAATCAGGAATCTTATAACCGAGCAGAGCAATATGTCGGATGAAATTGACTCAGCTTTAGGAAAGGCCGCAACCCTTACCGAGCTTGAGGATATCTACCGCCCCTTCAGACCCAAGCGTAAAACGAGGGCTTCGGTGGCTAAGGAAAAGGGACTCGAACCACTCGCCGATGCCATTATTGCAAACGAGTCGAGTAGTCTTGATAGCCTTGCTCAAAATTATATTAATACCAATTTGGGTGTAGAAACGACCGAGGATGCCCTGCAGGGTGCTATGGATATAATTGCCGAGCGAATATCGGATAATGCCGAAATCCGCAAGAGGATTCGTAATTTAACCCGACTTAACGGCTTTCTTGTCTCTGCAGGTGCTAAGGATGACCTCGGGGTTTACGAAATGTACTCGCAGTTCCGCGAACCTATTTCCCGCATAGCAGGGCATCGCGTACTTGCCGTTAACCGCGGCGAAAAGGAAGAATTTTTAAAGGTGCATATAGAAATGGATGACACAAAGCCGCTTAACGTTATCCACTCACTATACTGTGGAAAGTGCAGAGAATCGGATGAGTTTTTACTTACTGCCGCGGCAGATGCCTATTCCCGCCTTATCTTCCCCTCGATTGAAAGAGAAATCCGAAACGAGCTTACTGACTCGGCATCTACCGCCGCTATTAAGCTGTTCGGTACAAATCTTCACCAGTTGCTTATGCAGCCGCCCGTTAAGGATAAAATCGTAATCGGTCTTGACCCCGGCTACAGAACGGGGTGTAAGCTGGCGGTTGTGGATAAAACGGGAAAGGTGCTTGACACCGCTGTTATTTATCCGACACATTCTGCTTCCCAGATAGCATCTTCTAAGGCAACCCTTAAAAAAATGATAGAAAAACACTCGGTCGATATTATCGCCATCGGCAACGGTACAGCATCACGCGAAACCGAAGCATTTACGGCGGAGGTATTATCGGAAATTGAGGCAAAGGTGCAGTATGTAATAGTTAGCGAAGCGGGTGCCTCGGTTTATTCGGCATCTAAACTCGCGGCTGAGGAAATGCCCGAGTTTGACCTAACACTCAGAAGTGCCGTTTCAATTGCAAGGCGTCTGCAGGACCCCTTGGCTGAGCTTGTTAAAATAGAACCAAAGGCAATAGGTGTGGGTCAGTATCAGCACGATATGCCCAAAAAACAGCTTGAAAATACGCTTGACGGCGTGGTTGAGGACTGTGTAAACAAGGTTGGCGCCGACCTTAACACCGCCTCCGCCTCTTTGCTCGAGCATATTTCGGGACTCAGCAGTACCGTTTGTAAAAACATCGTTGCCTACCGCGAGGAAAACGGCTCGTTTTCTTCGAGAAGTGAACTTAAAAAGGTTGCCAAGCTCGGACCTAAGGCGTACGAGCAGTCGGCAGGCTTTTTGAGAATTACGAACAGCAAAAATCCGCTTGATAAAACAGGTGTCCATCCCGAATCCTACGCGGCGGCAGAAACCCTCTTAAAGCAGCTTAATTTAAAACTGAACTCCCCAAATCTTGCTGAGGTATTAAACGGTATAACCCCTGAAACACTCTGTGATTTAGCGAAAAAATTAGGTGTCGGTGTGCCAACTCTCTCGGACATAGTCAAGGAGCTAATCAAACCCGGCCGCGACCCTCGTGATGAACTGCAGGGCCCCATATTTAAAACCGACGTTATGGGAATTGAGGATTTAAAAACGGGTATGGTGCTCTCGGGAACGGTGAGAAATGTAATCGATTTCGGAGCCTTTGTCGATATCGGTGTCCATCAGGACGGTCTTGTTCACATTTCCGAAATCTGCGATAAATTTATTAAGCACCCAAGCGAAAAATTAGCGGTGGGAGATATTGTAAAGGTTAAAATTATCGGCGTCGATACCGCCAAAAAACGAATATCCTTAAGCATTAAACAAACATAAAAACAATGACCTCCCACCCTACCATCACATAATAATCATAACCACTAGTAAACTAGTGGTATGCACAGCCCCTATAAGGGGCGCCTACTGGCCAGGTCCCTAAAAGGGACCTCGAAAGTTTGGCAATGCATTACCATCTCAGGCAGCCG
>JAZRKE010000082.1:0-70800 GCA_045646145.1 Acutalibacteraceae bacterium
CACGAGCATCACCACCATCACGCTGACGAGGTATTCGACAGCATTGGTATTGAAACTGCCAACAAATACACTTCCGAAGAAATCGGCTTAATATTAGGTCAACTCGGAAATGCGGATAAGTACGGTAATATTTTAAGAGCAAAGGGCTATGTAGCAAATGCTCAAGGGGATAGGTGGCTTCATTTCGACTTTGTACCCGAAGAAAAGAATTTACGCAACGGTGGCCCTGAGGTTATCGGTAGAATATGCGTAATAGGCTCAAACATTAATAAAAACGCCCTGAAAGAGCTTTTCAGAGCGTAATTAAGGAGAAAGTATGGATATACCTGTATATCTTTTTACAGGCTTCTTAGAAGCAGGTAAAACAAAATTTATTCAAGATACTCTTACCGATATACGTTTTAATAACGGAGAACGCACTCTTCTTATGCTTTGCGAAGAGGGTGAAGAGGAATATAACCCGAATGAATTTTCGGGAGAAAATGTATTTATTGAGCCAATTACCCCCAATATGTTAAACGAAAAAGCATTAGAACGGCTTCGCAAAAAACACAAGGCAGAGCGTGTTATTGTTGAATACAACGGTATGTGGCAACTTTCCGACCTTTTCGAAAATTTACCGAGGAATTGGATAATTGCACAGGAATTTATGTTTGCCGATGCAAATACCTTCGAGTTTTTTAACGCTAATATGCGCTCGCTTGTTTTCGAAAAGCTTCAGACCTGTGAACTGATTGTCTTAAATCGCTTTAATGAAAAATGCGATAAAATGACGCTTCACAAAATAGTAAGAGGTGTTAACCGCCGATGTATTATCGCATACGAAAACGCCGACGGAAGTGTAGAGTACGACGATATTAAGGATCCGTTACCTTTTGATAAAAATGCATCTCTGATTGAAATCAAGGATACCGACTATGCGCTTTGGTACCGTGACCTCACCGAAGATTTACAGGGGTATAGCGGCAAAACCGTTAAATTTAAAGGTCTTGTTGCCAAAAACGATAAGGTGCCTCATGGCTCGTTTGTTATCGGCAGACCGCTTATGACCTGCTGTGCCGACGATATTCAGTATGCAGGGCTTATTTGCGACTGGGTAAAGGCAGAAACAATACCTAATAAATCGTGGGTAATGGTAACTGCAAAAATTGAACTTAAAAAACATAAGGCTTATCAAAATATCGGTCCTGTTTTAGTCGCTTCTTCGATAGCGGCAACAACACCGCCCGAAAAACAGGTGGCAGAGTTTTATTAAAATGGAATTCAGATGTTTTTTAATATACCTGCTTATTATAAATATTGTTTCATTTATAATGGCAGCAACAGATAAATTATTTGCAATAAAAAATCTAAGAAGAATAAGTGAAAAATCTTTGTTTTTGCTGTCGTTTTCAGGCGGCGCGGTATTTATGTTGCTTTCAATGTACCTTTTTCGCCATAAAACAAGACATAAGCGTTTTATGATAGGTCTTCCCATAATTATCATAATTCAATTTTTGTTAATTATTTTTGGCATAAATCACGGTATATTTTGTTGACAAAACAGTATATATGTATTAAAATATGAACAGTTTCGAGGCGAGGTGAAATTCCTCACCGGTGGTAAAGCCCACTAACCCTGTTTTCAGGGCCGATTCGGTGCAATTCCGAAGCCGACGGTATAGTCCGGATGAAAGAAATAATATTATGATTTCGCCTCGATATTTTTATATCGGGGTTTTTCTTTTGGAGGAATAATATGAGCAAAACAATTAAAATTCGCGAGATTTCAGTAACTGCAATTATGTCGGCATTGGGTTTTGTGCTTATGATGCTGGAAATCAGTGTTCCGTTTATGCCTGCATTTATTAAGTTCGATTTTTCGGAGCTTCCCGCTTTAATTACTGCCTTTGCCTATGGTCCTTTAAGTGGAATTCTAGTCTGTCTGATTAAAAATATTCTGCACCTCTTTTTTACAGGTACGATGGGTGTAGGGGAGCTTGCGAATTTCTTAATGGGCGCTGTTTTTGTTGGCGTTGCAGGATTAATCTATACCTACCGTAAAAACCGCTCAGGCGCTCTTTTAGGCGCTCTGGCTGGCTCACTTGCGATGGGAATATCCTGTGTTTTTATTAATTTGTTTATAACATATCCTATATATTCGGTTTTACTTATGCCTGCTAACGTAATTTTATCCTTTTATAAGGATTTATTACCGAGTGTAAATTCACTTTTTGAGGCGCTTTTAATTTTTAATTTACCATTTACCTTTTTAAAGGGAGTTGTCGACGCTGTGATTTGTTTACTGATTTATAAAAAACTGTCGCCAATACTCAAAAAAGGTCGATGAGGCACTTGACAAACAGATAACGCTGATTTATAATTTATACGTAAATTAAATATTTTCCTTATCAAGAGCGGTGGAGGGACAGGCCCTATGAAGCCCGGCAACCTGAGTGTTACTTCAAGGTGCCAAATCCTGCGGAACAACCGAAAGATGAGGTATACTTTACCGCTTCTTTTGAGGCGGTTATTTTTTTGGAGGTCATTATGTCTAAATTTTTATTTACATCAGAATCTGTTACAGAGGGGCATCCCGATAAGGTTTGCGACCGTGTGTCAGATGCAGTACTTGATGCAATTCTTGCTGAGGATGCTGATGCCCGAGTTGCGTGCGAAACCTTTTGCACAACGGGTGTTGTAACGGTAATGGGTGAAATTACTACAAGCGCTCAGGTTGATATTACAAAAATTGTACGTGATACCGTTTGCGAAATCGGTTATAATGGCGCCGAAGCCGGCTTTGACGGAAGCACTTGTGCTGTTATGACGGCCCTTGATAAGCAGTCGGCAGATATTGCCTTGGGAGTTGATAAATCGGCAGAGCTTAAAAACGGTGAAGATGATGAATTTAATCTTCACGGCGCAGGTGACCAGGGTATGATGTTTGGCTACGCCTGTGATGAAACTCCCGAGCTTATGCCGCTTACTATTTCGCTCGCTCATAAAATGGCTAAGCGTTTAACCGATGTCAGAAAAGACGGCACTCTGCCTTATTTGCGCCCCGACGGCAAAACTCAGGTAACCGCCGAATATAATGACGGTCTGCCGACGAGAATTGATACCGTTGTTGTGTCCACTCAGCACAGTGCAGATATTGATTTAGAGGTTCTTCGAAAAGATATTTTAGAAAAGGTTATAAAGCCTGTAATTCCCGAAAGTCTTTTCGATGAGAATACAAAAATTCATATTAATCCTACAGGCAGATTTGTTATCGGTGGTCCTCAGGGGGATACCGGTCTTACAGGCAGAAAGATTATCGTTGATACATACGGCGGTGTTGCACGTCACGGTGGTGGCGCTTTCTCGGGTAAGGACCCGACAAAAGTTGACCGTTCGGCAGCCTACGCCGCAAGATATGTTGCCAAAAATATTGTAGCGGCAGGTCTTGCTAAAAAGTGCGAAATCCAGTTAGCCTATGCAATTGGTGTAGCAAAACCTGTATCGATTATGGTTGATACATTCGGTACAGGTACCGTTTCAGACGAGAAAATTGCCGAGGCAGTAAACAAAGTATTTGATTTACGCCCTGCGGCAATTATTAAAAAACTCGAGCTCCGAAAGCCTATTTACCGCGAACTCTCTGCTTACGGTCATATTGGCAGAGAGGATTTAGGCGTACTCTGGGAGAAAACCGATAAAACAGAAGAACTAAGAGCAATTGCTCTAAAGGCTGTTTCTAATAAATAGTTCAGAAACCCTCGATAAAATCGAGGGTTTTATATATTTTTTAAGGAAATCGCTTTTTTCATATTTTTAACTTTCAATTAATATATTTTTGTGGGAGTTGAAAATATGAAAATTTTTTTACTTTGTACATTAATAATCAGTCTAATCATAATTTTATATTTTCTTAGTAAGACCGAAAAGCCTATTAAAAATGCTTTTTTAAGCATTCTTATTTCTTGGGTGTTGTGGGCGATAATTAATAATAGCACATTTTTAACGGGATTTTATATTCCAATTAATCTTTTTACATTAATATCATGCTCTGTTTATGGTATTCCTGGTATTTCAGGATTATTAGCGCTTAACTATATATTTACCCTTTAAAAATTATAAGTTTTATGTTAAAATTAATATGAGGTGAAAATGATGCTTAAGTTTATATACGGCCGTGCCGCAACCGGCAAGAGCTATAAAATAATAAACGATATCTGTGCAGATGTTAATGCGGGCAAGGATACCGTTTTATTAGTTCCTGAACAGTTCACATTTGAGAGTGAACGCGCTCTTTTAAAATCGCTCGGAAATCGCGCCTCAACCGATACCAAGGTTTTAAGCTTCACAAGAATGTATGATGAGGTTTCTCGCAAGGTTGGTGGTAGGGTTGCTAATAATATTACCGAGAGCGATAAGGTGCTTTTAATGAATCGCGCCTTTAAATCAGTAAGGGACAAGCTATCTATTTGGGACAAGTATATAAATTCACCCCGTTTCACCCAAAATTTAATTTTGACCGTTAACGAGTTTAAAACCGCCGCAATAACCCCTGAAGATATTGAGACAGTTGCCAATACTGTTGAGGGTGATTATTTAAAACTCAAACTCAAGGATATTTCGCTGATATTTTCGGCTTTTAACGCCTTGCTCGGCAACACTTTTTTAGACCCTGTAGACGATTTAACACGGCTTAATCAAAAATTACTTTCCTATAAATATTTTGAGGGTAAAAACGTTTATATTGATTCCTTTAAAAATTTCACAGGTCAGCAGTATAAAATTATCGAGCGTATAATATCTCAGGCTGATAATGTTTATATGTCAGTAACCAGTGATGATATCTCGTCCGGCGAATTATCACTTTTCTCAAATGTTAATGATATGGTTCGCAGAATTAAAAATATTGCAGAACGGTTTTCTGTTAAAATTGATAATGCTCAGAAATTAACCGATAATTATTACAAAAGCGAGGGAATTAAAAATCTAGAAGCATTTATTTCAAATGAAAAGAATTACATTGAAAGCTATAATGGTATCAAAATAATAAAGTCGGATAGTATTTCTGAAGAAGCCGAGTTTGCTGCGAGAACGGTAAGAAGGCTTGTAAGAGAAGAAAATTACCGTTTCAGAGATTTCGTAATTATAGCAAGAAACGCTGAAACATATCAGAAACATATTGAAAAGCACTGTAAAAACAATGAGGTTTTTTGTTTTACCGATAAGCGTAAAAAAATCACCGATTTACCTATTACGGTGTTTATTAATTGCGCACTAAACCTGGTTCAGAGCATTACAACCGATGCAGTTTTAAGTTTTCATAAAACCTTCTTAACCGATTTAACGCTTGAAGAAATTTCCGAACTTGAAAACTATACATATCTTTGGAATATAAAGGGTCCTGAGTGGACTTCTCAGTGGACAATGAATCCGTGCGGATTTGTTGCAAGTGAGGAAAATGACTCCGAAAAAAATAGTGAGACACTTAAACATCTGAATTTCCTTAAAAATAAAGCTATTGAGCCCATAATCAGCTTCAGAAGAGCTTTTAGCGGAACTCCCCAAAATATGACCAAAGCGATTATCTGCCTTTTAAAAAGCGTTTCAGTGGAAGAGAAGTTAAAGCGGCAGGTCACGAATTTAGAGAATATTCACTTAAAAGAACAGGCAGACGATTTGCGGCTTGGTTACGATGCGATTATCGAATTGCTGAACAGCTTTGTTAAGTGCTTGCCTGATAGAGAAACCACTACAGCAGAGTATTTTGAACTTTGGAAAACGGCAATTGATACGGTAACTATAGGTAATATTCCGCAAATGGTAGACGAGGTAACCTTCGGCTCTGCCGACCGTATAAAACCATCGCGTCCCAAGGTTGCTATTGTTTTGGGTGTTAATCAGGGCGTATTTCCTGCAAATGTTGGAGTAAGTGGCATTTTTGCGCCGCAAGAACGGCAAACACTTATTGATAAAGGTATTGAAATTTCAGATTACGGCGTATCGGCCGCACTTGATGAAGAGTATCTTTTATATTCGTCGCTTTGCTGTCCTACCGATAGGCTTTATATTTCTTATTCTTCGGCGGATGGCTCAGGAACAAAACTTGAGCCCTCACAAATTATTGCCGAAATAATTGATAACAGTAAAAACTTAACGGTTACGGAAAATAATAATTTAAACTTGTCGGAGGATAATTTACCCGAAACGCTTTTTTCAGCAAAGTCGCTGATGTACCAGAGTTATTCGTTGGATAAGGATGCCTATGAAACGTTAAAAAGCGCCTTAGAAACTGAGGAAGACTCAGTTGAAAAGAGTATTGCAGATTTCTCAAAAGAAAGAGCAGTTGTTTTACCCGAAAATGCCCTTAATTTAATGGGTGAAAAAATCAACATTTCTGCAACAGGCTTTGATACCTTTCACCGCTGCAAATTTTCCTATTTCTGCCGTTACGGTCTGGAGCTTAAGAAAATTCAGCCTGCTGAGTTCGATGTACTGCAGCGAGGTACTCTTTCACACTATGTGCTCGAAAATCTTGTTAAGAGATATATCGATAATTTTAGCGAATTTACAAGGGAATATTCCGATAAAAAGGTTGATGAGTTGGTGGCAGAATATCTGAGTCTTATTGACGGATACGAAAAGATTAAAACACCTAGAACCGAGTTTCTGGTTAACATAATTTCTGCTTCTCTTAAGGATGTTGCATATCATATAATCTGTGAAATGGCTCAGTGTGATTTCAGGCCCGAGTTTTTTGAGCTTAAAATCGGCAGAGACGGAACCATTCCAACCCTTTCAGTGCCGTTTTCACAAAAAGGCGAAATGCGTATTCGCGGTAGCATTGATAGGGTAGATATTTATGGCGATTATGTCCGCATAGTAGATTATAAAACAGGAACTAAGGTGTTTAAGCTGCCCGATATTTTGGTGGGACTTAATTTACAGATGCTTATATACCTATATACCGTTATACGCGGTAAAAATGAGTATTTGAGTTCTAAAACCCCTGCAGGTATATTATATATGCCTTCAAAAAGAGATTTCGGCGACCCGAAAACCCTTTCCATGAACGGCCTTATTCTGCTTGACGAAGACGTTATTAGCGCTATGGATAAAGATGGTGAAGGGGAATTTATTCCTAAAAAGCCTTTTAAGGCGGATGGTACTCTTAAAAGCCGTATAACCTCATTTGCAGAGCCCGCACTTTTCCGCGAAACCTTTGATTACATTGAACTTTTACTAAAGCGTATGGGTAAAGCTATTCACAGTGGCGATTTTTCTGCCGACCCAACTGATGGGGTAGATTCTGATGCGTGTAAATACTGTGATTTTTCTTCCATATGTTGTTTTGAGGATAAAAACCATAAATGCAGTGATAAATCACTTTCTCCTGCAGAAGTTTTAGAGATTTTAAAGGAGGAAAACGAAGGTGGCATTTAATCCAACCGAATCACAAAGAAATGCTATAAATGTAGACTCAGGCGCCATTGTTTGTGCTGCCGCAGGTTCGGGTAAAACCGCTGTTTTAGCCGAGCGCGTAGTCCGTCTTTTAACGGGAGAAAACCCGATTAGTGCCGATAGAATTTTGGTTGTTACCTTTATGTCGGCAGCGGCAGAGGAAATGCGTCAGAGAATTGAAAAGCGGCTTAATGCGGAATTTGCCGCAAATGAGAAAAACAAATTTTTGTATGAACAGAAATTAAAACTCCGTAATGCAAAAATTTGCACAATTGATTCCTTTTGCATAGAACTTGTTCGTGAAAACTTCGATGTTTTCGGTATATCTCCCGATTTTAAGGTGGGGGACGATAATTCGGTTCAAAAAATCAGTGAACAGGTTTTAACAGATATTTTAAATAGGGAGTTTGCAGAAAATTCTCCCGAATTCACAGCGCTTTTGAATGCCCTTTGTTCCAGATTCGATGAGGCTGATTTAAAGGATGCGATTATTAATCTGTATTATTTCTCTCAGAATCTGCCCTTCCCGAATATCTGGTTTAAAAAATTAATAGAAAACGCCGAAAATGAAGATTATATTGGAGATATTATCTCTAAAGTCTTTGCTATCGTTAACGATAAACTCATTAATGCCCGTAAAAAAATTTTAATGGCAATCTCAGGCCTTACCGATAAGGAAATCAGGGATAAATTTCTTCCTGTTCTAAATGCTGATAAAGCTTTTATTGATGAACTTTTATCTGCTACTGATGAGTATGACTGGAACAGGCTTTTTGCAATCTTGTCTGCGTCATCTTTTTCTCGGTGGCCAAGCCTCAAGAAAGCTGAGTGCGCCGAACTAATAGCGGCAAAAAATCTGCGCGACAAGTTTAAATCAGATATATCTTCATTGTCTTACCTTGTTTATGCTGAGGACACCGCCGTTATTGAGGATATAAAATCCTCTATGAAGCTTGTAAAAAAACTCCTGAGCTTAGCGTATGATTATTCCGAACAATTTACCGCCCGATCTTCAAAGGAGGGAATTCTTACCTTTTCTCAGGCAGAGCATTATGTGCTCAATTTGCTTTGCGAAAATGTTGATGGCGAAATAGTTTTAAAACCAAATGCTCAGGGTATTATTTCGCGATATGATGAAGTTTTGGTCGATGAGTTCCAGGATATTAACGATATGCAGGATTTGCTCTTTAATATCCTCTCAAACGGTCAGAAAAACCTCTTTGTTGTAGGTGATGTAAAGCAGAGTATTTACGGATTTCGCGGCTCAAATCCTGATAATTTCCTTAGAAAAAAGAATGAGTATAAACCTTTTGAAGCGGCATTAGAAGGAGATTTTAAAAAAATTATTCTTGGTAATAATTTTCGTAGCCGCGAGGGTGTTTGTGCTTATATAAACTATCTTTTTTCTAATATAATGAACGGAGAAGAAAGCAGTATTAAGTATACTAACGAGGAGGTTCTGGTTCCATCTGCAGTATTCCCAAAAACCGAAAAACCTGAAACCGAAATTCATTTTATTGATATTAAGGATACTCATTATACTGCAACCGAACTTGAAGCCCAGCATATTGCCGATTTTATAAATAATTATGTTGAAAATGATTTTGTAACCGGTGAGAAAGAGGGTAAAAAACTTTTAAGAAAACCGCAGTACTCAGATTTTGCACTGCTTTTGCGCGGAGTTAAATCAAAGGGTAAAGTCTTTTCAGAAATTTTCAGAAAAAATGGCATTCCCGTAAAATACTCGGCAGATTTTTCATTTGATTCTTCTGAAGTTAAAATTTTACTTTCCTTGCTTACCATTATTGCTAATCCATCAAGAGATATTGAATTGGTATCGGTTTTAATGTCGCCGCTTTTTAGTTTTACTGCCGATGAATTGGCGTCTATCAGAGCAAATAGTAGAGGAACTTCCTTTATTTCGGCAGTAACCTCTGCCGCGATTTTGGGCGATGAGAAGGCAAAAAACTTTATTGAAAAATTAAACGGACTTCGTACCTCCGCTGTTACTTTGGGAGTAGGTGATTTAATTGATTACATTTTTGAGGAAACGGGATTTTTGTACATTATTTCCGCTCTGCCCGACGGTGTAACACGCAAGGAAAATCTGCTCTCTGTTTACACTAAAGCGCTTGAGTTTCAGGAGAATAATTCATCTAAAAATATTTTAAGGTTTGTTGATTATATTCGTTCTCTTGATATTCAGGATAGCACTGCGCCAACTCAGGATAACGCCGTTACAATTTCGACAATTCATAAATCTAAGGGACTGCAGTATCCTGTTTGTATTCTTGCCGATACTTCAAAACGATTTTCGGGTGAGGACACTCGACGCAGTCTCCTTACCGATGTGGAATTGGGCGTTAGCTTTAAATATTTCGATGATGAATTAAACGAAAAGAAAGAGTCGCTTCAATTCAAATGCATTAAGGAAAATATTTTAAAAAACACCTATCAGGAGGAAATGCGGCTTTTGTATGTAGCGCTTACTCGAGCTCAGGAAAAATTACTTATCGTAAATAGCAATAAAAGGCTAGCTGATAAGTTTTTAAACACTGCTGCCGTATCTTCATTGTGTGAGGATGAAATTGACTTAAATCGCTTTCTAAGTGATTCTCAGAGTTATTTTGATTGGATTCTAAAAACCTCGGTTATACATCCCGATTTTCATCTGTATGATTTTCAAAATAGATATGTCGCCAATAGTGATAGTTCCGTTTCTTTTTCATACATTTCGTCAGATGATATTGCGGTCCGTACCGAAATAATTGAGGATATAAAGCAGGGTGTAGCCGATATTGAGCTTTCTGAAGCCATTAAAAATAATCTTAGCTATTCCTATCCCTTTGAAGCCGTAAAAACAATTGAAACCAAAAGTTCGGTTGCCGTAGTCGCTCATAAGGCGGACGAATATGACTATAGCTTTACGTCTCTGCCTGATTTTATGTCAGCTTCAGGTCTTTCACCCGCAAAGCAAGGTACCGCCACTCACCGATTTATGCAGTTCTGTGATTTTTCGGAAGCCCAAAAATCGGTGCAAAATGAGCTCGACCGCCTTTATGAGTGGGAGTTTATAAGTGCGGCTGAGCGGGAAGCCGTTGATGTTTCGTCGGTAGAGGAATTTTTTGAAAGTGATATTTATCGAAGAATTAAAAATTCGCCTATGGTAAAAAAGGAAATGCGCTTTATTACCGAAATGCCTGCAGGCAGATTTGATAATACTTTACCCGAAGATGTCATGAATGAGCCGGTTGTTATTCAAGGCTCTGTCGATTTAGTTTTTGAAGAAGACGGAAAGCTCATAATCCTCGATTTTAAAACCGACCGAATTACCAATGAGGAAAAATTAAAAACTGCCTATGCAGAACAACTTAATATCTATGCGAGCGCCTGCGCAAAGATATTTGAAAAACCGATAGGCGAGTGCCTGCTTTATTCATTTAAGCTTGGCAAAACAGTAAAAATATAAAATAAGGCACCCGTTTAGCAGGTGCCTCATTTATATTAATAACGGCTGAATTTGTTTGCCTTCTAATGACAGTTTGACGGTTTCGGGTATTTTTTTGAAATCGGCTATAAGGGAGGTGGGTTTACCTGTAGCATCATCCTGACCGTATGGAACAAAATATATGTTCTTACAGTTTTGAAGTCTGCCGATATTTTGTGCCGATGCGGAAAGTCCGTCATTTGTGGCAGGCGCTATAACTACAGGTCTGCCGTTTCTAAGATGCGCTTTAACCGCCATTGTAACCGAAGTGTCGGTAATGCCGAGGGCAAGCTTTGCTAGGGTATTACCAGTGCATGGGGCGACTATTAGAACATCCAAAAGTTTTTTAGGTCCTATCGGCTCGGCGCCCTCAACGGTGTGTATAATTTTATTTTTGCAAATTTCTTCTATTTCACGTTTTAGGTCATCTGCCTTGTTAAAACGGTTATCAGTACTATATACTATAGGCGACATTATCGGGATAATATTATAACCGACACTTGTCAGTGCCTTAATTTGTTCGGTAGCCTGTTTTATGGTACAAAAAGAGCCGCACAGGGCAAATCCTGCGGTTAATCCCTTCATAAAATCTCTCCTTTTTGGGCTTCAATCAGGCTAATTACTGTATCGGTTAATATTTCTGCCGCCGTTATTGGAGAATATTTGCCAGGAAGCCCCTGAGCATTGATAATTTGACACGAGGTGGCATTTTTATCTCCGTATATTCCGCCGGGATGAGAGGCAAGTTCAATGAGTATAGCATCTTTTTTGAGACATTTTAAGAATTCGGTATCAATAACGGGGAAATCAACCGTGTTAAATACGAAATCAAACTGCGAAGCTTTAGAATTTATACAGTTAGTATGAATACTTTTCATATTAAAAGCCTCTATAAAGGATAAATCGCTCTCTTTTCGGGCACTTACCGTTACATCTACACCCATATTTTTAAGCATCATTGATAAAATTTTACCGATTCTGCCATTTCCGATTACAAGTGCTTTGTTACCGAAAAGCGTCTTTCTGCTATGCATAATGGCTAAGGCAACGGCGCCCTCAGCAGTTGGAACTGCGTTTTTAATTGCAAATGAATCAAGCAGAGAATAATCTCGGCAATTTTTACCCTCAAGCATTAATTTACAGGTAAAAACCTTTTGATTTTTAATATATTCCTGTAGGTCGGATATATAAATTTTATCATCGCTGAGTGTATTATAAACGGTTATTTTATCCTTTGTGGAGGGCAAAGGTAAAACGACGTAATCGCTCCAATTAATTTTTTCTTTAAGATTTTCTTTTGTAAAAATATGTTCAGTGTTATATCCTTTAGCTTTCAAATTTTCCGTTAGGTATTTTTGGCGTTCATCTCCGCCTAAAACAATAATTTTCAATATATTCACCACACAAAAAATTAAACGCCATAAATGCTTAATACATTTTATGGCGTTTTAATCTTTTAGTTACTTAATAATTGGAGCAATAATTTTTTATTATTAAGTTCAGGATTTTCAATGCATTTATCGAGTAATAATTTTAACTTTGTGCCGATTTCTTCTCCACGAAGTCCTAGCGCCTCTAAATCCTTACCGTTAATATTCAGCATTGAAATTTTATAAGGTTCTTTATTGGTTTTAATCTCTTTTAGTGCAGTCCTTAATTTTTCGGTATTTTCTTTCATTACTACAGATTTATATTCTAAGTAATCTGAAAATACTTCGCTTTCGGTATAGCCTAGTATGCTTTTTAAATGTACTTTATCATCTACTTTAAGCTCTTTTTCAATATAAAAAGTCTTTTCTAAATACTGCTTTAATTTATTGCTGAAATGAAGCTTATCGCACAGATACTCAAAATTAGCATCAGTAAGTTTTAAAAAAGTAAAAAGACGAAGCGGCATATTATCGGGCAGGCTGTTAATTGCATTAAAATTAAATGCTTTAGTGATATTTAAAGATCCAAGACCGCCTTTATTTATAAAATCCTCTAAAATCTCGGTGTTATTACCCATAATAGCCTTGGTAAGTTCGGTGTAAATCCTTTCTCCGCTGATATTCTTAAGGTTTTCGGCTAGTTTTAGGGCGGCGTTATAGGTGTT
This sequence comes from Acutalibacteraceae bacterium, assembly GCA_045646145.1. Taxonomy (GTDB): domain Bacteria; phylum Bacillota; class Clostridia; order Oscillospirales; family Acutalibacteraceae; genus SIG565. Next base: position 13,020 of record JAZRKE010000082.1, read on the forward strand.
CTTTTCAATTGTAAAGCCTAAAGTAGAGGCAAAACGTACCGCTCTTAAAATTCTGAGTGCATCCTCAAAAAATCTTATTTCGGGGTTGCCTACCGTTCTGATAGTTTTGCTCTTTATATCTTTTTGACCTGAAAATAAATCTGTAAGTCCGTTATTTTCATTAAAGGCGATAGCGTTAACGGTGAAATCTCTGCGAGATAGGTCATCCTCTAAACTAGAAGTAAAGGATACAGAATCGGGTGAGCGGTAATCGGTATACTTACCGTCAATTCGGTAGGTGGTAACCTCAGAGGAAATTGAATCCATAATAACCGTAACCGTACCGTGCTTAATGCCTGTTGGCAATGTTTTTTCAAAAATTTCGATAACCCTTTCAGGCGGACAGGAGGTGGTTATGTCATAGTCCTGCGGTGTGAGTCCTAAAAGTGCATTTCGAATAGCACCACCTACAACATATGCTTCAAATCCATTTTCTTCGAGGTTGGTTATAATTTTTTTAATATTTTGAGGGATTTTTAACATAATTTGCCTCTTTCAAAAAATAATTGTTTATTTATTTGTTATTTCGTAATATAATATAATTTGCGAGGTGGATTTAAAATGAAACAGTTAAGAGAGCAAGATAAAATTATAGATAAAGTAAAAAGAATTCATATGATTGGTATAGGAGGCAGCGGTATGTGTCCGCTCGCTGAAATACTGCATAGCAAGGGCTATATTCTTACGGGCTCTGATAATAATATCAGTGACCCTCTAAAAAGGATAATGGCGCTCGGCATAAAGGTATTTATGGGACATAGTGCCGAAAATATTGAGGGAGCCGAGCTGATAGTTTATTCCGCCGCAATTTCTAAGGATAACCCCGAACTTGTAAGGGCAGGGGAATCGGGTATACCCATTATGGAACGGTCTGTTTTACTTGGTGCTCTTACAAGGAGATATGATAATGTTATAGGTGTTAGCGGAACTCACGGAAAAACCTCTACCACCTCGATGATAACACAAATTCTCTATTTAAACAAGTTCGACCCTACAGCCGTTATAGGTGGGAAGCTTCCGCTTATTAATTCAAACGGTATTGCAGGTAGCAGTGAGCATATGGTCTGCGAATCCTGTGAGTTTGTTGATACCTTTTTAGAGCTATCCCCAGATATAGCAGTGCTGCTAAATATTGATAATGACCACCTTGATTATTTCAAAACAATGGATAATCTCGTTCTTTCCTTTAAAAAGTTTATTTCAATGGCTAAAACTGTGTTTTTAAATGGGGATGATGAGCTGTCAGTTTCGGCCGCTAAGGATTGCGCAAACAAAATCACCTTTGGTTTTGGAAAAAAGAACGATTATTATGCTACCGAAGAAAAGCCTTCAAAATTTGGTTTTGCTTTCAAGGTTTACAAAAACGGAGAATTTTTAGTTGATATTAAACTTCGCGTACCCGGTAAGCATAACATCTATAATGCACTCGCCGCAATTTCGGTTTGCGATTATTTGGGAGTATCGGCATCAGGTATAAAATCAGCTCTCGAACAGTTTACAGGCGCGGGTAGACGTTTTGAATTTTTAGGCGAGTATAACGGCTTTGTTTTAGCCGACGATTATGCACACCACCCAACCGAAATTAAGGCTACTCTTTCTGCCGCAAAAGCGCTCAATTATAACCGAGTAATCGCAGTTTTCCAACCCTTTACTTTTTCCCGCACCGCGCTTTTAAAGGATGAGTTTATTGAAGCGCTAAGTATTGCAGACAAGGTGATTTTAACACAGATTATGGGTTCCCGTGAAAAAAATATTTACGGAATTAAATCGGCTGATTTAGCTGAAAAATTGCCAGACTGTACGGTTGTTGATACCTTTGACGAGGTAGCCGATTCAGTTATAAAAACTGCAAAGGCGGGCGACCTTGTAATTTCAATGGGCGGTGGCGATATTTATAAAGCCGACCACATAATAATAGAAAGATTAAAGTAAAAACGGTGCCGGATGGCACCGTATCTATTTTGAAGTAAACAAGTCAATGATTTTTGAGTAGATTTCAGCAGGATTTTCAAGGAATTTAGATTTAATGCTCAGCGCTTGAGCTTCGTCAGATACGAGAAGCTGAACGCTCATTATTGGGTTGCCGTTATCAAGAGCGGAACATGTAATAAATGTGTTATCACCATTTCGCATAATGCTAATATCGGTTTCCTTAGCATTCTTAATTTGGGCAATCATTTTAATGGTGCTTTTGCAAGCCTTTTCTCTTATAGATAGCGGTACGGTGTTTTTAAGTGTATCAGCAACATTGTTACCACTTTCGGTCGTTGTGTAGGTCTGTTCTTTTTCATCAACACAAACAATATTTCCATTCTTTATAAGTGATTCAAGACAGTCGCTGACTTCAAAGTTATTTGCAATACCGTCAAAAAAGAGTATTTCACATAGCTTACTAACGGGTACAGGTTCCTTAATAGACTTTAAGATATAGCAAATAAGCACCTTAATTTCGGTTGAGTTCACAAGCCCCCCCGGTGCTACACCTGCAGATACAGCATCAAATTCCATAATTTCACCGCCTGAAAAAATAATATTTTTACGAAAATATTATACAATACTTAAAATATTTTTTCAAGACCTTTAACCGTCAAAATCTTCAATTAGTTGAGCGGCTTCTTCTACGCTTTTAACCTTGATCCCGCTTTTAAGATTATCCTGATCCTGAAGCGGTAGGGTATAGGGATTTACAGTGTCGTAAATTTGAACTAGAATATCATCTCTGTATAGTTGCACTACTCCATCGATATTTATAAGAGTATAATTATCGGATATTTGCTCTTTCCTTTCTGTTTCTTTAATTTTTTCTGAGTAGAAACGATACATTAATATTAATAATGTAAATAGGATAATTAGCGCAAAAATGCTATATTTTCTTCTCATTTATATCACCAAACATTATTTTTGACATAATTTTGCTAAATTATTAAAATTTTGTAACCCAATTTTTTGAAAAATATGGTATAATGATATTAAACTGTAATAATATATACAGTATTTTTGAAAAACGGAGGTTTAATATGGATTATAACGAAAACAAACGTGATAATTTAAATGATACCGCAACCTTCCAAAAGGTAGATGAAGGTAATATTGATTTAAACAGTTTTTCTGATATATCTGAAAAAACTCAGGTGCCAGATAAAAAATTGAATTTTTTTCAAAAAATCCTTTATAAACTTAAAAACTTCAGATTTAATAAAGCAACCTTTTTCAAGGCTACATTAACGGTATTTTTGGTGGGCGTAATTACGGTATGTATTATCGCAGGGGCCTTTATAATCTATGCATTTAATTTCGTTGATGCTTCGATGGATGAAAATCTCTATGATATCGCACTCAATTTCACCACTACTATTTATGTTGAGGACGATAAAACCGGAGAGTTTACCGAATATCAGCGTATGCACGGTGAACACAACAGAATTTGGGTGTCAGATGCCGATGGAGAAATCCCTGAAAATCTTAAGGATGCCTTTGTGGCGATTGAAGACCAACGCTTTAAAACTCATAACGGTGTTGACTGGAAGCGTACTTTTTCGGCATTTGCTAACCTTTTCTTCAATTTCTATTCTTCAAATCAAGGTGGCTCGACCATAACTCAGCAGCTTGTTAAAAACCTTACGGGTGATAACTCAACAAGTCCGAGTCGAAAGGTTCGAGAGATTATGAGGGCAAGGGAGCTTGAAATTAAGTATTCCAAGGAAGTTATTCTTGAATGCTATATTAACACTGTTGCCATGGCGGGAGGTATGTATGGATCTGAGGTTGCATCTAACTATTATTTTGATAAATCAACCAAAGATTTAACTCTTTCTGAGTGTGCGGCTCTTGCGGCAATTGTTAAGGCGCCCGAGCAGTATCGACCTGATAAACAGCCCGAAAAGAATAAACAACGCCGTCAAACAGTACTCAATAAGATGCTTGAACTCGGTTATATCACCGAAGAGGAGCATAAAGCTGCATATGATGAAGAACTTACTATTGTTGCAAAAAAGGAAAATCTTAATGAGGTAGAGATAAATTCTTATTTTGTAGATGCTCTCTATGAGGACGTTGTAAAGGGTCTTATCGAAGTTTACGGTTATGACGAAGAGCACGCAAAAGAAAATTTTTATAATGGTGGATATAAGATTTATGCCACTTTAGATCCCGATATTCAGTCAGCCATGGAAAGTGTATATCGCGATAAAGCCTATGCTCATAAGGGTAAGGATGGTCAACTACTTCAAGGTTCAATGGTAGTTCTTGATTATAATGGCCATGTTAAAGGGCTTGTGGGCGGTATAGGCGAAAAATCGGGAAATCTTGTGTTTAACAGAGCTACAAGCGCGTTTCGTCAGCCCGGTTCAACCATTAAGCCAATATCGGCTTATGCTCCTGCAATCGAGGCTAATATTATCACCTATTCAAGCATTGTAAGTGATACCGACTCTTATAAGTATAAGAGTGGTGATGGCACTACTTGGAAGCCTAAGAATTGGTACGGTGGACATTTAGGTAAAATTACCGTTGAAAAGGCACTCGAAAAATCGGTTAACACAATTCCAGTTATGCTTGTTGAAAAGCTTACTTTAAAGCATTCCTACGATTTCCTTACAAATAAATTAGGATTAAAATCGCTTAATGAAAATGACCTTTCAAGCTATGCTTCTCTAGGTATGGGCGGTACCAATACAGGTGTTACAACTCTGCAGGAAGCAGCAGCATTTGCGACATTTGGAAATGGCGGTATCTATTATGAACCCACTACCTATTATAAGGTTACAAATCAGCGCGACGAGGTAATATTAGAGCGTAATCCGGACCCGCAGGTTGCTATAAGTGAAGATACAGCAACCGTTATGAACCATCTCCTACAGAATGTTGTATACGGTAAAGAGGGCACAGGCGCTGCGGCAGCTGCTTATGTGCCGCATATGAAACTTTTTGCTAAAACAGGTACTTCTAATGATTCAATGAATTGTTGGTTTACAGGCGGTTCCCCGTATTACGTTGCTTCCTCTTGGTGCGGATATGATACACTTCAAACCGTTAGCCAGAGTTCAACTGCTAGACAAATGTGGGGTAAGGTTATGTCTAAGATTCACTCAAAACTCAAGGCCAAAACCTTTACTGACAGTCAGTACAGTGAAAGTCATTATTATTGCACTGAAACGGGGCTCTTGGCAACTGAAGGCTGCACAAGCCGTAAGTTAGGGTGGTACAGAAAGAGCAATATCCCTTCTCTTTGTACTACCCATACAGGAGAAAAGGCTACGGGCGAGTACGTAAAACCTGAACCAACCCAACCCGATACTGATAATTTAACCGAACAACCTAACACAAATTCTGCAACAGAGCAACCTACTGAAACTACTACCGAAAACTAAAACGAAAACCACACGCTAAGTGAACTTGTCAAGTAAAAGTAGACAGTAAAAACCACCAATTACTCAAACCCTTGTTCGATTCTATATTGAACAGGGGTTTTGTAATTGAGTTTGTATGACAATCTTTCATTATTGAAATAATGAATATACTTTTCAATAAACGAGGGTATAACCTCGACGGATTTTAAATTGAAATCTATTCTCATTTCTTCTTTTATCCAACCATTTAAGGATTCAATAATTGGATTATCTCTTGGAGTTCCTGCTCTTGACATAGAGTGCTTAATATTAGTATAATCTTTGTGGGCTTGGTAAAAGCCTGCTGATGAGTAGACACTACCTTGGTCGGTATGAAGGGTGACTGGGTAGGTCTGCTCTTTCTTTTTGTGCAACAAATACTACCGGCAATGCCGGTAGTTCTAAAAAGCTTTAGCTATGAGTAGAAAAAGAATCCTCCTTCGTCCAAAATAGAAGTGAGTTTGCCAACCACAACAAAAAGACGAAGGAGGAATCAAGTATGAAACTTGACACAGAATACATATGCTGGTATCCATACCGCCTAAGTATAGTGTATCACAAATAATGGGATATATCAAAGGGGATACTATGTAGATACAGTAAGAAGAAATAAGAAAGCAATTAGTGTTAAAGCAACATTATTATCGTTTAATATAGAAATTCCAAGAAATTAATATCAAAAAATTCCAAAATCTTCAACAAAACACTTGATTTATTCGAAATTCTATGGTAATATATGGATAAATAAATCGAAGGAGCTGATTTTATGGAAAAGAAAACAAAAGTTTTGGTGGCAGATAAGTCAACCGAACTCGGAAGCGCACTTAATAAGGTTTTAACAGGAAGAGGTATGAACGTAACTTTATGCGATAAAGATGGCTTTAAGGTACTTGACAATATTTCAAAGATTCATCCGGATATTGTAATTGCCGATGTATTTATGCCAAATTTGGATATAATCGGGGTTCTTGATAATATAAATAATTCTGATATGCGCCAAAAACCATTTGTTGCTGCTATGTCTAGTTTTGATAATCCAAAGTTAGAAAAGGAAACTCTTGAAGCGGGAGCGGATTTTTATTTTATAAAACCGTTTGATATTAATTCATTTGCCGATAGAATTGCTTATTTTGCTAAAGATACAGGTTCAAATGGTGATACTGCTGAGAGTGTGAGCAAGTACGATTTAGAACTTATGGTTACTGAGATTATGCATCAAATCGGAGTACCTGCACATATTAAGGGTTATCACTACTTAAGGCAGGCTATAATTTTGTCTGTTACCAATACAGAGGTCGTTAATTCTGTTACTAAAATTCTTTACCCCACGGTTGCTAAAATCCATAATACAACTTCTTCAAGGGTTGAAAGAGCAATCCGCCACGCTATTGAGGTTGCTTGGGACAGAGGAGATATAGATGTTTTGAATTCTTATTTTGGTTATACCATCCAAAATGACCGTGGCAAACCGACAAATAGTGAATTTATTGCAATGATTGCCGATAAATTGAGATTGAGACTGAAAATTAATTAAATTCAAAATCCTTAACAGAGTTCTGTTAAGGATTTTTTGTATAAAAAGGATATATTTCCTAAAAATATTCTGGGTGAGAATATTGGAGAACGTCAATCTGTTAAAAGGGCAGAAATTATCGATTAAGTTAGATGAAAAAATTGAATATTTCAAAAATATGTATTTAAAGGATGCAACGTTTCGACTCAGAAGAATGCACATTGAGAGATACGCAAAATTTGATTGTGCGGTGATTTTTTTTGACGGAATGATTGATACTGAGAAACTTAATAACGGTTTAATTCGCTCTTTACTGGTTTCTGAGGCGGTAAACACTCAAAATAGTATAATCGAGTACATTGAAAAACAGATTCTATTTAATAATGAAGTATCGAAAACCGATGATATATATATGATGATTCAGGCTATTAATCTTGGGGATACCGTAATTTTACTGGATGGCACCCGTGAATCATTGGTTGTAAACACAAAAGGTTGGCGGACTAGAGGTATACAAGAGCCGGATGATGAGCGAATTCTACAGGGACCGCGCGAAGGTTTTGATGAGGCTATTATGCTGAATGCCGCTATGCTTAGGCGTAAGCTTGCTACACCCGATTTGTGCCTAGAAAGGTTAACAGTTGGAGTGAAAACTCAAACTAATGTATTTGTTTGTTATCTTGAGTCTCTTGCAGATGAGAAATTAGTTAGAAAAGTAATTTCTGAAATAAAAAGCATTAATATTGACGGCATTTTAGATGCTAACTATATAAGCGAACTAATTAATAAAAACCGATTTTCTCTCTTTAAAACGGTTGGTACAACCGAACGCCCCGACATTGTTGCAGCTCGGCTTTTGGAAGGAAGGATTGCATTAATAGTTGATGGTACGCCTGTAGTCCTTACGCTTCCGTATCTCTTCGTGGAGAACTTTCAGTCAGATGATGATTACTATCTGAATTTTATCTATGCAGGACTTGGCAGAGTTTTGAGATATGTGTGTTACCATCTGTCTGTGTTACTTCCTGCTGTTTATTTGGCGGTTACTATATTTCATCCAAACCTTTTACCGGCCTACTTCTATGCGTCAATTTCCTCTGCACGTTCAGGGGTGCCGTTTCCATCGTCAACCGAGTGTATTATATTAATTTTTATCTTTGAAATCTTAAGAGAAACCGGAATAAGAATGCAGCAAAGTGTCGGACATGCACTTAGTATTGTAGGAGGTTTGGTAGTAGGTCAGGCGGCGGTCGATGCAAACCTAGTTAGTGCACCACTTTTAATTGTTGTGGCTTTTAGTGGAATTTCGGGATTGATTGTACCAAGGCTTAAGGCGGCGGTTATATATTCAAAAATTTTTTTAGTAATACTGACTTCATTTCTAGGGGTATTTGGCCTATTTACAGGTATAACATTACTTCATGTTCATCTTTATTCGCTGGATTCGTTTTCGGTTGATTATCTTGATACTATCAGTGTTTTTTCAAAAAACAGCCTTAAGGATACTATTGTTAGAGCTCCTTGGTGGAAAATGCTTAAAAGGCCAAGTGCTTTTACTAAGGATTTGATAAGACAAAGGAGAAACAATGATTAAGAAAATTACCGTTTTGGCAGTGTTAATGGCAATTATATTATCAGGCTGTTCGTATAGTGATTATACCGAGCCAGAAAACCGAACTGTAGTTACGGCAATGTTAATTAAAAGGGAATTAGCGACCTATACTGTTGTTCTTGAAGCGGTTAATGTTGAAGATACGGAAAAGGAAGAAAAATATAAACCGGAGTATCTTACAGGTTGGGGAGAAAGTCTGAGCGCTGCTGTTGATAAAATTCAGTCTGAAGTATCAAGTGAACTATCATTATTCCATTGTCCACTGATTATCTGCGATGATATAACCTTTGAACGAAATCAAAATGAAATTTTTGACTATTTAATCCGTAATCCACAAATCAGCCTTGCAGCTTATTTTGTGCTTGCGGATACATTCGATTATTTTATTGATAGTGAAAAAGAGATGTCAGCTTTTTTAGGATATGAAATAACCGATATGATAGAGTTGAAAAATATTAATTCAGATATAATTAATATATTAAGAGGGAGGGAAAAACCACCCGAAATTATGGTGGATAAAAATAATAAATATATTTTCTCGGAGAATTAATATGTCAGAAAATAGATATTTAAAGCATAAAATTTTTTTATTATCAATTTTTGTATTGGGTAATACTGTTATTGTTTTTCCTAAGGAAATTGGAATTGAAACTGCAATTTATTCCTTGCTTTTATCGCTGATTCCCACGGTTTTAATCGCTTTTTTGTTTATTAAAATCGGAGAAAATCCCCTGAATTTTCACTTGATTTTCGAGTTGTTGGTTGCAGGATTTTGTATTTTAGTTTTTGTGTTAACTGCAAGAGACTATATTACTTTTGTAGACACGATTAGGCTACCTAAAACGCCAAGACTTGTAATTTCCACGGTGTTTGTTTTGCTTTCTTTTCTATTAGGAGTTGTTAAAAAAAAGGTCATTTATCTTTTTTCTTTGTTTTGCTTTTTTATCACAGCATTAATATTGGTAACGGTCTTTCTTTTTTCAGTTAACGATTTAAACTTCAGCGCACTTATAGTGGAAGAAATTAATCTTAAAACCCTTGTTAGACAAACCCTTACCTTTTTTATTCATAGTTTCGGTCAATTGATTGTGCCCGCTTTTTTCTTCAGAGAGTATGCGGTGAGTCAAGATAAAAAGATTTATATTTGGGGGCTTTTTTGTGGTATGATATTGATGCTCATATATGTGCTTAATATTATGCTGGTCCTTGGTAGTTCTACTGCGAGTGCGGTGGAGTATCCGTATGCCACACTAACCGGTATTGTCTCTTTCGGGAGAAATTTCAGCCGCCTTGATGGTTTTACCTACTATGTATATTTTTACTCATCTCTAATTAAATGTGCAGTTACAGTAAATGTATTTTTGAGTTTTATAAAAAAACGTAAAAAAACAGCCGCCTTTTTCTTGGCAGCCGTTTTATTAGTGCTTTGTAATTTGAGATTTTTGGAAGAATTTCTTAAAAATGATTTTTTGAATTTAATAATTTTATTATTTGAACTTTTGATCCCAATAGCTTTATTTGTTGCCCAAAAAATCAAAGCTCACCATAAACGATAGTATCATAAATTTGAGCAATTCTAAGCCATGTAATTGGGCCTACAGATCCACTTGGGGGAATGCCGTATTGAGACTGAAAAGCCGATACGGCATCTTTAGTTTGTTGGTCGAATATTCCGTTAACTGTAACATTAGGGATATTTCCTAAAGTAGTGGAAATAAGTGATAAATAGTTTTGAAGGTCGGTAACATTTTCACCTATAGCACCGGGGGTTAAAAAATATCCCGGATATAATTTAGCTGAGCGCCCCTCATAGCCCTCAGGCTGCGACATAAGGATTTCATTATAAACTGATGTAAATTTATTCCATGTTTCTCTGTCAACAACCCCTGTAGCGGGCAGACCATATTCTGTTTGAAAGACCGATACAGCATTTTCTGTAGCGGCATCAAAAACAGATGTGAGCGGAATAATGTTTAAATTAGGGTTAAAATAAGCTATTACATTGAGATAATACTGTATTGTAGTAACAGGGTATCCGCTGGAGCCTAATTTGAGTTCCGACTCATATAGTGTGGTAACTTCTTCAATATTCAGGCCCTCACTCGCTAACTCACTTAACCTTTTAACTCCATTATATATTTCTTTAATTTTATACCAAGTAGATTTGTCTACAGTTCCCGTTTCGTTTAGATTAAAAATATTCTGAAAAATTCGTACGGCATCTTGAGTTTGAGTGTCATAAATACCTAAAATAGTCTGAATTTCGGGTATTGCAGGGTAGTTACGTCGAATTCTGTTTAATTGTTGCTGAATTATTCTCACATCATTCCCGGCGGTGCCGATAATAAGAGGGGAGCCCGGATAAGACGGGGTAATTTGCTGTACGGGAGCATCCTCAACAATACCGATATCATAACCATAATAGTTTTGTAAAATCTGATACGGTGTAAGACCACTTTCGGCAAGTGTTACAGTGCCCCATTGTGAAAGCCCTGCGCACTGTGAAGTAGTACCGTTGCAAAACTGTGTGAATAATGGTTCAACAGCACCTTGCCTGACTACATAATCATTAAAAATCTCGTCGACTATAAGGCTTATATTTTCATAAATATCACGGTCCTTAACGAAAGCTTGGTCTAAAGCGGTGGTATTTGTAATATCGAAATTGTATCCACGTGATGGATACCATTCGGTATATATCCGGTTAAGCGCAAAGCTGATAATTGCATAAATGTTTGCTCTTAGCGACTCATCAGGCCATGTCGGATAAATTTCACTCGAAGCGACATTCTTTATATAATCAGTGAACGGAACAGTAATGTTTTCGGCATTAGAATCGGGAGGACCTAAGTGGACTGTAATGGTTTCGGGAATTACAGGTGTTAATACTTCGGGCATTTTATCACCTCACAGTGTGTTTTCGGTGGGCAGTGTAATAGTTTTTGGAAGTCCATCGGGAGAGGCGCCAAAAAATGTCATATCAAAGTTTTGAAGTGTGGTAACATCCTCAAAAACAGGGATATTTCTAATCGTAAACGGTATATAGTTTTCTGCATTAATTTCAACATCGTAAAATACTGCCGAATTAATTAGTTGTGTTCCCGGTTGTTCGCTGATATCTTTTGGAATCGCAGGCAAAACTATATTTTCTGATTTTCCGCTTATATCGGTAATACCTGTTGCTACTATATTTTTGTTCTTGTCATATACCGTAAAATGGGCATTCGATACAGGAAAGGTGTTTTGTGAATGGCTAACCGAAATAACCAGTATTCCCGTAGTGTTGTTTTTTGGTGGTGTATTGTCAGGGTTTATGTCATCTTTGAATTTGTTTTGTGTACTCATTTCTTTCAATTCTCTTATGTAATCATCAACAGTTTTAGCCAAAATAAAACCTCCTATTAATACTCATAACATTGTATTCATATCAAAGGTATTCTGTGATTTAAAATCAAGAATTCTTAGAACAATCGGTTCGTGGAGTTCTTCGTTATTTATTGAATGTTTTGGTATTTTTTAAATCTGGTTTTATAAAACAATTGTTGTTTTTGAATAAATATATTGATTTTTATTGTAAGGTTATATATCATAATAAATGGAATATATCGATAGTAATTAGATAACATTAAACCTTTAAATTGTTTATATTTATTTCTAAGGATACATGTGATTTTATATAAAGTGGGTGTAAAAATGAAAAAAGCAACACAAGATTTTTTATTAGAAGTAGAAAAATTATCTCTACAAAGAAAAAATAAGATTTTAAAAAGCAAGGATAATATTAAAATAACCGGTACAGCTTATTATGTTAGCAATACTGGAGATGATGAAAATGATGGCAGAACGCCACAAACTGCTTGGAAAACACTTGATAAGGTATCAAACGCTAAATTGAATGCAGGTGATGGTGTCTTTTTTTGTCGTGGTGACTTATTTAGGGGCAGCGTATTGTGTCAAAACGGAGTAACATATGCGGCATATGGCGAATTAGAAAAACCGCGTTTTTATGGTTGGGATAAGAACCTTGCAGATACTACCCTTTGGGAATTATTTGATAATGAGCATAATATTTGGAAATTAAAAGAAAAAATACTTGACTGCGGCACTCTCGTCTTTAATGATGGAGAAAAGCATAGCCGTAAACTTATACCATCTTATAAAAATTCGCATTTTGTCTGTCGAGATGATGAGACAAAAATTTTTGAAATGGCAAATGAAATGACAAAAGATCTTGATATGTTTTGTTATTTTACCGATAAAATGTCAGTTGAACCCTCTAAAAACGAAGATTTTCCAGTTCCCATTGTTGATGATTATAGTTATGGGGATTTGTATTTGCGTTGTGATTTTGGAAATCCCGCTAAAGTGTTTACTTCTATTGAGGCAATTCCTAAGCGCATTATGTTTAGATGCAAAAACGTTGATAACATATGTATAGATAATCTTTGCATTAAATATTGTTGTTTTGGAGTTGCAGCTAGTGGGTATTTAATTAAAGGATTACATATTACGAACTGTGAAATTGGTTGGATTGGAGGAAATATCCAAAATTATTTAGGTATGGATCCTAATTACCCGCAAGGCACACGAGGTTCTGTTACTAGATTTGGAAATGGTATTGAAATCTATGGTGGTTGTGATGACTATCAAGTGGATAACTGTTTAGTTTATCAAGTTTTTGATGCAGCGATGACTCATCAAGTTACAACAAATGGTAAGACTTATAAAATGGAAAATATTAAATATTCTAATAATGTGATTGAAAACTGTGTTTATGGCGTTGAATATTTTCTTGAAAAAAATAATGGAGACACAAATAGCTATATTAATAATTGCGAAATAGCAAATAATATAATTTGCTGTTCGGGTTATGGTTGGGGACAACAAAGACATAATATCTATACTCCCGCATTAATTAAAGGTTGGTCCTATGAAAATACTGCCTATAACTATTCAATTCATGACAATATTTTTTATCGCGCGGCTTACCGAATGTTGCATCTTGTAGCTAAAGAAAAGGAAAGTTGCCCTATAATGTATAATAACACATATATTAACAAGCTCGGACAAACTCTCGGTCAGTATGGAGCTAATGAAATTGAAGAACCGGCTAATCACAGCTACGATGAAAGAGTAGAAGAAATTATAATTAGTGTTTTTGGTGACAAAAATGCGAAGGTATATTATATAGAATAAAGTAATAATTTTTGTTTGTCTGCAAAGGCTTTATAAAGACTCCGGTTCTTTTTTCCTCCCACGGTAAAGCAGTGGATAATTTCCTTTCCTATAGGCTTCAATTAAAAAAAGCACCGTAAAATCGGTGCTTAAAATTTTGGCTGGGGGTGGCAGGGTACTCTGCGCTGTTTGTTTTTTATAACACTGCGGGTGTTACCGAAAAAACTTCACTGCTCGAGACTTCGCAGACCGACCGTATCACGCTCGGCTGCTTCGACGAACCGACGGTTCTTATCCTGCCACTCAATTTAAAAAAAGCACCAATTTTATGGTGCTTTTAAAATATTGGCTGGGGTGGCAGGATTCGAACCTACGAGTGCAGCAGTCAAAGTGCTGTGTCTTACCGCTTGACGACACCCCATAATAAATAGGTCAGAAAAATAAAAAAATGGGGTGGAAGATGGGACTCGAACCCACGATCTCCAGTGCCACAAACTGGCGCTTTAACCAACTAAGCTACATCCACCGCATATGTTTCAATTATACCATAAAAATGCCTTTTGTCAATACTGAATTTAAAAAATATCGGCAGAAATTTTGCCGCAATATTTTTTAGAATCAACCGAGCAAATAAATGCTATAATGGTTAATAGTAATAGCAAGGTTAAAACAACAGAATTATCTGCAAATATAATTTTTTCTGAGATGTTTCCCATAGTTTGAACATTTAATTCTAAAATTTTAAGGATAATATACGTAAAGGTAACACTGAAGTATGAATGAATTAATCTTGATAGGATGATTTTAAAAATACTTGGAGAGAATGCTTTAGAAATTGATAAAACCTGAAAAATAATAGAAAAACTTGCAAAACTAAGAATTATTGCAAGAATATACACATTATTTGTTGTAAGTATCGCGTTGCTTATTTCGAGTGTGTAGTTAACTGACTTATTAAAAAAATCTGGAATATCACAACTCTTTAAAATGCCTAAAAATGTTGAACAAACAACAATATAACCGGAAATATTAAGCATAGCGTAGCTCGAGTCTGAAACAGAAGAAACAAAAATATCGACAAATGAATTTTCTTTTTGATTAATTAAAGATATTTCCTGAGAAAACTTTCTTGAAATAATTAAAAAGATTAAAAAAGAGGATAGAAATTGAGAAGCGTATAATATTATTCCGAGTTTATACGATTTCAAAATTCCTCCACCAACAGCTAAAATACTGAAAGCAGGTCCTGAATTTATTGAGCAAAATAATAATAATTCCGCATCGGTATTGCTGATTTCTCCATTTTCGAATTTTTCGTTTATTAGTTTAGAGCCAGTTGGGTATCCGCCTAAATTAGAGAGTAAAAAAATAATAAAATTATCCTTAAGATGTTTAATTTTCTTAGGAAAAGGGAGTGCGTTTAGCGCTCTGCTTTTATATATGATTAAAGTGCAGACTAAAAAAGGAAAAAGGGTTGGTATAATTACATTACCTGCGAGTAAAAGTCCGTTTTTTGCCGACTCTTTTGCTGAATCCGGGTTTATAAACAATAATGTTAAGGTTATCATTAAAAAACATATTATTAAAATATTTTTTCCTGTAACTATTAAGGATTTCAAGAAATCACCCCAAAAATATTATTATGAATTATTAACGCATAGAATTCATATTTTATTTTAGAAGGCACGGTGTTAATATGAGTAAAAAAATAAAAATTGGTATTAAGAAGAGTAGTAATAAATTTAAATTGATTGGCTTTGAGGAGGATATACCCGATTCTTTAATAGGGTCAATGCCTGTGATTGTATTAACGGGTAATACGAAATGTACTCTTGAAGGAAATTGCTCAATTATTGAATATGAAGAGGGAATGGTTAAAATCAGTTTTAAAAACGGTTTTTTGACATTTTTAGGTGAAAATTTTAATATATCGGTTTTTGATAATAACCGTATAGCATTTGATGGTAAAATTTTATCAATAGAGTTTTCCTGTTAGGTGGATTTATGTTTTTAATTAATATATACAGATTTATTTTCGGGTTTGTTGAAATTATTGTTTCAGGTGAATTTTGTGAAAAAATACTTAATTTATTTGCTGCTAATAAGGTAACTGTTTGGGATATAAAAAGAAATCATAAAGAGATTCGCTTAAAAATTTATATACGTGACTTTAAACATATTCGCAAAATACGCGGTAAATCAAAATTACATATTAAAATTATTGAAAAATTTGGTATTATTTTCATAATTAAAAGATATTTTAAAAGAATAGGTATTCCTGTAGGAATTTTGATGTTTTTTACAACACTGTATGTTCTTTCGTTGTTTGTTTGGAATATTACAGTAACGGGAAACAAAAAAGTTAGCACTTTGGAAATTGAAAATTATTGCAGTCAGCTAGGAGTAAGGCAAGGGGTTTTATTATCTGAAATACACCCTCAGCTCCTAAGAGAAAAGCTTTTGCTTGAATGTGACGGGCTTTCCTGGTGCTCATTTAATATAGAGGGCTCTAAAATTACTGTAAATGTAAGTGAAATTTCCGAAAACTCCGGTGAGAATAGCCCTTCGAACATAGTTTCTGATTATGATTGTATAATCAGCAATTTATATGTTGAATCGGGTATTGCAAATGTAAAAAAAGGAGATGCAGTACGTAAAGGAGAGCTTCTTGTAAGCGGTATTTCTGATGTTGATGAAATTAATAGGTTTGTAAAATCAAAGGCTCTTATTACAGCGGAAATTCACGAAAATGTTACTGTAAGCGGTAACTTTTCCGGGGAAAAGAATGTTTTTAGCGGGGAAATCAAGGAAAAATGTGTTTTTGACTTTTTCGGTCTTAGAATACCATTATTTTTAGGTGAAGTTTATGGCGAATATGCTGAGCAATTAAATGTGAAAAAATTGCAATTTTTTGGAGAAAAAATACCTATAACCATATATAGTAAAACATTTTATATGCAGACTAATCAGCCTTATAACTTTTCCCGAGAAGAACTTTTATCGCGGCTTACAATCGAAATTGAAGAAAAAATTTCAGAAATTACGGATACTTATGAAATAATCTCAAGAAATATTATGGAGAATGATAACACACTTGTTATAAGTTATGATATAAAATATACAAAAAATATAGGTTTGGAAGAAAAATTAATATTTAATGTTTCAAATTAGGATAAAATATGTTATAATAAATCGATAAATCCTTAGGAGAGTGAAAATCACGGAAAAAATTATTAAAATTAAAAATATTGACCATATTTCAGTTTTGTTCGGTAATTTTGACGAAAATATAGGTGTTATTGAAAAACGCTGTAATGTGATGATAACCTTTCATAACGACATCCTGAAAATTAAAGGTAGCGACGATTCTATCGAAACCGCTTACAAGGTTATAGACGGACTTTTTTCTCTCATTGAAAAGGGTGAAACCGTTACTGAGCAAAACATTGATTATATTATAGGATTGGTAGAAGAGGGAGATGCTTCAAGCATTCAAGAACTCAAAAATGCGGAGTGTATAGCTGTAACGTCTCGCGGAAAGCCTGTGAAGCCCAAAACTCTGGGTCAACAGAAATATGTTTCTGCAATTAAGAAAAACACTATTACTATAGGTGTTGGTCCTGCGGGTACCGGTAAAACCTATTTGGCTGTAGCTATGGCTGTGGTTGCGTTCCGTTCAAAGCAAGTAGGCAGAATTATATTAACGCGTCCTGCGGTTGAAGCGGGAGAGAGCCTTGGCTTTTTACCGGGCGACCTTCAGCAGAAAGTAGACCCATATTTGCGGCCGTTATATGATGCACTTTATGAAATGCTTGGTCCCGAAACTTTTTTAAGATGTCAGGAAAGAGGCGAAATTGAGGTAGCTCCCTTGGCCTATATGCGAGGAAGAACCTTGGAGGATAGCTTTATTATTCTCGACGAAGCGCAAAACACAACCAGTGAGCAAATGAAAATGTTCTTAACACGACTTGGTGCCAACTCAAAGATCGTCGTAACAGGTGATATTACCCAGATAGATTTACCTTCGGGCAAAAAATCGGGACTGAAAGAATGTATTAATTTGCTTAAAAATATTGAGAACATTTCAATTATTAAATTGTCCGGCAGAGATGTTGTAAGACATAAGCTTGTTCAGGAAATCATTAAAGCATATGAAAAGAATGAAGAAAGGAAGAGAAAAAATGATAAAGGTTAAGGTAAATATATCCGATAGACAAAAGGCCTTAAAATTACCGACAGGTATAAGACTTCTTGTTCGCAAATCCTGTGTTGCGACACTTAATGAAGAAAACTTCCCTGAGAATGCAGAGGTAAATGTAACTTTTGTTGACGATAATGAAATTAAAAGAATGAATACCGAGTTCAGAAACATTGAGAACTCAACCGATGTTCTATCTTTTCCACTGGGTGTTGATGGTGTGTATGACACTAATCCCGAAACAAATAATAAAATGCTTGGTGATATAGTTATTTCTGTGGAACACGCTTTTTCTCAGGCGGAGTTGTACGGACATACCTTAGAACGTGAGATTTCATTTTTAACCGTTCATTCAATGCTTCATTTATTAGGTTACGACCATATTGAAGGCGGATTAGAAGCCGCAATTATGCGCGAGAAGGAAGAAAAAATATTAGATAATCTTGGCCTTGCTATTGTTAAGGATTAGGAGTGAATATGGCAACAAAATCAGCTTTTATAAGTATAATTGGAAGAGCAAACGTCGGAAAATCATCTTTTTTAAATAAAGTGCTTAACGAAAAGGTGTCTATAGTATCGGACAAGCCTCAGACAACGCGAACTAAAATTATGGGTGTTAAAACAGAGGGCGATACTCAGTTTGTTTTTATTGATACGCCTGGCTTCCATAAACCAAAAAATATTTTGGGCGAAAAAATGATTAAAGCGGTAGGTGAAGGACTTACAGATGTAGATGCTGCTTTACTCATTGTTGAGTCTGTACCGCGCTTTAAATGGGATGGCGATAATCTGCCTGCTGCGGAGCTTGAGCTTATTGAAAATCTCAAAAAACGCAAAATCCCTGCAATTTTGGGAATTAACAAAATTGATTTACTCGAAGATAAAGAAGAACTTTTTGCGATTATTAACGCATATATTTCTGTATTTGATTTCGATTCTGTTGTTCCTTTTTCAGCCAGGACGGGCGATGGTGTAGATATCCTCGTAAAAGAAGCGAAAAAATTTGCAAAGGAATCGGTGCATTATTTTGCAGATAATGAGGTAACCGACCAATCAGATAAGGTTATTGTGTCTGAACTCATCCGTGAAAAACTTTTGCGACTGCTTTCCCATGAGGTTCCTCACGGTATTGCGGTTGATATTGAGCGTTTTTTTGAGCGTGATACAAAATTTGGTGAGCCTGTTTTAGAGGTTGAGGCTGTAATCTATTGTGAAAAGGATACCCATAAAGGCATTATTATAGGCAAAGGCGGAGCAATGCTTAAACGCATTGGAAGCCTTGCGCGGCGTGATATTGAGTCGTTTTTCGGAATTAAAGCAAACCTTAAACTTTGGGTGAAGGTTAAAGAGGATTGGCGTAACCGGCAATCCTTAATTCACACCTTCGGTCTTGATTAGTAATATTTTTCCTTAAATATAATTAACCGTTTCTGTAAACATTAATTTGTGTCGGAGGGATACAGATGAATGTTAACGAAGCTTGGAATATATTTACTAAAAACGGTTCACCGCTCAGCTATATTGAATACTCAAAGCTTAAAATGCAGGAGGTAGAAAATGCAGAAATCCACCAAGGCTCTTGTAATAAAAGTGATGGATGTCAAGGAAAATGACCGATTAATAACCCTGCTTAGTGCCGATTTCGGACTTATCCGAGCGTTTGTTTCGGGAGGAAAAAAGCCTACACATAAAAATCATGCTGCAACAAGTCTTTTTTGTTACTGTGATTTTTTATTAACGACTTCAGGTGATACATATAAAGTTAAAGAAGCCACCCTTATTTCAAGTTTTTTTAATCTCAGTTCTAATATTTTATCACTTAGTCTTGCACAATATTTTTGTGAACTTGCGGGGACTCTGGCTCCCGAGGATTCTTCGGCAAATGAGCATCTCAGATTAACACTCAACACGCTGAATTTCTTATGTGAGGGAGAAAAATCCCAATACCTTTTGAAAGCTATTTTCGAAATGCGAATTTTATCAATTTCCGGTTATATGCCAGAGCTTGTAGGTTGTGCGGAGTGTGGAATATTTGATGATGATATTATGTGCTTTTATTATGAAGACGGCGCGCTTTTGTGCCACAATTGTATGATAGATGGCAAATTTGCTTATATCGATAAGACAATTCTGTCATCAATGAGACACATAATTTATTCAAAATTCAATAAATTGTTTAATTTTACCGTTCCTGCGGAGTCGGCACTGAAATTAAGTAAAATTACAGAAGAATACATGCTTTATCAGACCGACCGTAATTATCAAACACTTAACTTCTATAAGAGTCTAATTTAGGAGTAATTTATGTCTAACGATATTAAAAATTTCAATACATTAGAGCTTGATAAGGTTTTACAGATGCTTTCTAATGAAATTTCCTTACCTTCTGCAGCAGAAAATGCAAAGCAAATTTTGCCTGAGT
This sequence comes from Acutalibacteraceae bacterium, assembly GCA_045646145.1. Lineage (GTDB taxonomy): Bacteria > Bacillota > Clostridia > Oscillospirales > Acutalibacteraceae > SIG565. The sequence goes on from JAZRKE010000082.1 coordinate 33,366, forward strand.
TTGACGAGGATAAGGTTATTTATCTGCTTAATAAAACCTATGCTGCTTATAAACTTTTAGCCATTAGTGTAACGCCGTCTTTTTCCGCTGCCGCCGATAACTCCGAGGCTTTAAAGCGCGCGGTTTTAGGTGGGGTACTTAATGAAGCGGAGCTATTATCGGTAGCAAAAACTCTGCAGGTTGTAAGAAGTCTTAAAGTTTGGCGAGAGAATGTAAATATTGGCGAGAAAACCTGTATTGATGGATATTTTGAAAACCTTATACCAAATAAATTTTTGGAGGATAAAATTTTTCTCTGCATTAAAAACGACGGCACTGTGAGTGATAATGCGTCAGATACTTTATTCGATATACGCCGTAAAATTTCTGCATCTGAAAATAAAATTCGTGAAAAGCTCGATAAAACAATTCGTGGAGTACAGTCGAAATTCCTCCAGGAAAGCCTTGTTACCCAGCGCGACGGTAGGTTCGTTGTTCCGGTGAAAAGTGAATGCAGGGGAAATTTTCCGGGAATTGTGCATGATACCTCGGCATCGGGAGCCACTTTATTTATTGAACCTATGGCTATTGTTGAAATTAATAACGATATCCGCGTTTTAAAGGGAAAGGAAAAGGACGAAATTGCGCGAATTTTAGCTGAACTATCAGCCCTTGTTGCTGAGCATGGTGATGCAATTCTCAATTCCTACAGAATTATTACTGAACTTGCTTTAATATTCGGCAAGGCTTCATTAGCGTATAAAATGCGTGCTACTATGCCTAAAATTAATTCTAAAGGCAGAATTGTTTTGAATAAAGCGCGCCATCCGCTTATTAATCCCGAGAGCGTTGTACCGATTTCGGTTACACTTGGAACAAATTATAACAGTCTTGTTATAACAGGGCCTAATACAGGCGGTAAAACGGTTACTCTTAAAACTATCGGGCTTTTAACGCTAATGGCTATGTGCGGATTAATGGTACCATGTGATGATAATAGTGAAATTTCTGTTTTCGATAAAATTCTTGTTGATATTGGTGATGAACAAAGCATAGAACAGTCCTTATCGACATTTTCATCGCATATGGTTAATGTTATTTCCATTATTGAAACCGCAACACCCTTTAGTCTTGTTTTGATTGATGAATTGGGCTCAGGAACAGACCCAATTGAAGGCGCAGCACTTGCCACCGCAATTCTTAAGTGCCTTTACAAAAAAGGTGCCAGAATTGCAGCTACTACCCATTATGCAGAGCTTAAAAGCTATGCACTTACAACTGAGGGTGTTGAGAACGCAAGCTGTGAATTCGATGTTGAAACCTTAAAGCCTACATACCGACTTTTAGTAGGCGTTCCTGGACGTTCGAATGCGTTTGCGATTTCTGAAAAATTAGGTCTCGATTCCACCATTATTGATGAGGCCAAATCCTTTATAAAAGAGGAAGACAGAAAGTTTGAAAATATCATTTCAGCTCTCGAAAAAGAGCGGAGCGATGCTGAAAAACGCTTGAACGAGGTAGAACAATTAAAAATTAAACTTATTGAACAAAAAAAGACTGCTCAAGCAAAGCTTGAACAGGCCGAGAAAAAATATAATGAGATTCTTGACAAGGCTAAAAATGATGCTTCGTACATTATAGATAACGCCCGTTATAAATCTAATGCCTTGTTGAATGAACTTGAGGATATTAAGAGGCAAATTAATTCTGAAAATTCTGCAGAGGCTATACGCCGTGCAAAATTACTTGCTAAAAATCAGATTAATTCGATGCTTGATGAGGCAAATCCCGTAAAAGAACGATTAAATTCCGATTATAAATTACCCAGAGCTTTAATATCCGGTGATAATGTAAAAATTATTGACCTTGACAGAGAGGGTGTCGTAACCGAAATTTCCGACAAAAATGAAAAAGCACTTATTGCATCAGGTAATATGAAAATTTGGGTTGGTTTTGATAATCTGATGCTTATGGAAATGAAACATAAAGATAAACATAATTACTCGGTTAAAATGCCTTCAAAACTTGATAAAACCGCCACTACCGAAATTGACATAAGAGGTCTTGCCTCGGATGAGGCGATAATAGAACTGGGTAGATTTATCGATAATGCAGTTCTGACAGGAATTAACACGGTTACCATTATTCACGGTAAGGGGACAGGAGTGCTGCGCACGGCAGTGCATAAATACCTGCGGAGCAATAAGTTTATCAAAAATTTTCGAATTGGTCTTTTTGGTGAAGGTGAAAATGGTGTTACAATTGCTGAAATTAAATAGCAGAGGATTTTCCTCTGCTATTTTTTGCTATATTGTAAGACCACCATCAACACAGATGGTTTGTCCTGTAATGTAATCGGCGCCGCTGGAAGCTAAGAAATATGCCGTTTTTGCAATCTCTAAGGTGTTGCCGATTCTGCCGATGGGTAACTCATTAACAAAATCCGCAATTTCATCAGGTGTTAAATGTGCGTTCATTTGGGTGTCTATCATGCCGGGAGCAATGCAGTTAACCGTTATACCACTAGGTCCCATTTCTTTAGCAAGTGCTTTGGTAAGACCTATAATACCTGCCTTTGATGCTGAATAATGTGCTTCACAAGAAGCTCCGGAAAGGCCCCAAGCAGAAGAAATGTTAATAATTTTACCCGACTTATTCTCTATCATATGCGGCAGCACAGCCTGGCAGCAATTAAAGGTTCCAGTTAAATTTACATTAAGCATAGTGTCCCACTCATGCTCGCTGATATCTGTAAAAAGTTTTTGAGAAGAAACACCAGCATTATTGATAAGAACATCAACCTTGCCGAATTTGTAAATGGCTTCCTTAATTAGTAAATCGGCTTCAAGTTTATTAGTAACATTGACCTTGTGCGCATAAACCGAATGACCGCTCTGCGATAGGGAATTGCGAAGTAGGAATGCCGACTCTGCAGAGTTATTATAGCCGATTACCACATTCCAACCTTGTTCAGCAAAATAAATTGCCGTGTGAGCTCCAATGCCCTTTGAAGCGCCAGTAATAACAACCGTCTTATTTTCCATAACCATACCCCTTAAAAGTTTATCTATCTGAAATTATATCATATACATGCATTTAAATCAATTAATTTTTTAAAGCAAAATACAATAAATTGGGTTAGGCTGATAGAGGGAATCCCTACATATTGTGCGGTTTACATAAAAAGTTCACATAATATATTTTTTATTAAAAATTCTTGTTGACATAATCTAAAATTGGTGTATAATAGTAATTAATAAAGGATTTCTCAGGGTAAAAATCGCACTCAGTGTGATTTTTTATTTTGCCTGTAGGTTACATAACAACATAATTTTTACTGTATATTGATGTTGGGCGCTGAGTTTTAACTAAATATTGTGTTCAGTAATATCTTGTCCTTCTGTTTCATATAAATTTATAAACGGAGGAATAAAATATGAGAAAATCAGCGATTGTCAATCTAAATTCATCAAAATTTGTAACAACATTTAAACAAAACTATTTAGTTATAATTTTTTCGGTAGTTTATGTTTTGGGAATTATCTTAGGAACCTTTTTTGTATCGAAGAATACTAGTATATCAGCCGTCACTTCAGACACATTTTCAGATTATCTGATAAGTCGCCAGTCGGTTGGGTTTTTCAAAATTTTTCTGACTTCATTTTCAGATTTATTGCCCTTTGCTTTAGCAGTTTTTTTATGCGGTACTTCTCTTGTTGGGGTTGCTTTAATTCCTGTGGCTTTAGCCTTTAAGGGTATTACCTTAGGTGCTTTTTCAGGGTATCTATATTCAACATATTTGTTGAAGGGAATTGCTTTTAATGCCTTGATGCTTATCCCTACAAATCTTATTGCCGCCGTGGCATTGATTGTATGCGGTAGAATTTCTTTTGATTTTTCGCTTGTGCTTATACGAGCTTCAATACCGCGAGGGCAATCGGTTAATCTATATAATAACTTTCAGACATACTGCAAAAGTTTTGCAATCAGCTTGGTGTTTTTTGTTTTATCTGCGCTCATAGATGCATTAATGTCGGTAGGTTTTATGAAATTATTTACTTTTTAAAGGATGTGAAAACTATGAACGGCTATGCTTCGGATTTTACCTATTATCTTAAAAATATCAAAAAGTCTTCTGCCAGCACAGTCGATTCATATTCACGTGATATTATAAAGTTTGAAAACTTTTGTACTGCTTCTAACGTTAAAAATATTTCCGATATAACATCGGAATTTATCAAAAAGTACACAGGATATATGTTATCAAATGGTCAGAGTGAAGCTTCTGTTTCAAGAAGTTTTGCATCTCTGCGCTGTTATTTTAAATATTTAGTTACTAATAAAGTTATTAACGAATCTCCAATGTCAAATATCACACAAATTCATTCGGTTAAGAAACTACCTGAAATTCTTACGAATAAAGAGGTAATAACTCTGCTTAATCAGCCTGTAGGTAACGATTTTAAAAGCTGCAGAGATAAGGCTATGCTTGAACTTTTATATGCAACAGGAATTAAGGTTTCGGAGCTGATATCCTTAAAGCTTTCAGATATTAATTTAAATATTGGTATTCTTCATTTAAGAAATCAGAAAAGTGAGAGAATTATACCGATTTATCCGGAAGCCATTAAAGCAATTTCAAAATACATAAATAATGTGAGAATTTTCTTAGTAAGTGATGAGGATAATGAATATCTGTTTACTAATATGAACGGACAAGTTATGACGCGTCAGGGATTTTGGAAAATTATCAAGCAGTATGCGTCTCAAGCAAAAATTAAAAAGGATATTACTCCTCATACTTTGCGCCACTCTTTTGCAGCACATCTGCTTGAAAACGGTGCTCAGCTTACCGATATTAAAGAAATGCTTGGACACTCTGATATTTCATCTACACAGATTTATGCTCAGATAATGAAAAATAAATATGCCGCTGCATATAAAAAGTATCATCCTATGGCAAGATAAAACGACTTGAAGACTTAAATCTCCAAGTCGTTATTTTATTCAAATATAACTGTAATTTTAATTATTTTATCTGATTTAAAAATCACGGTGGAGAGTGGGGAAGTATGGAGTTTTATTGAAATAAAATCGGAACCCACCTTAATTAATTGCCCGTAAATCTCATTTACTGAATTAGGGGTTAAATATTCTACCTTAATTTTTTTGCCGATATGGTTTTTTAGGTGTTCACTATGTGTTTGCGGAAGGTTCATAAAGGCGGTTTTTGATATGTTCTTATGGTTTTGAATATTCACAGTATCATTCCTTTATAGTTTTTTATTATTATATTCAATATACGTTAAAATGTTAAAAGAGCGACTGGCCAGTCGCTCTTTTTTAGTGCAGTTTAATATCTATCCATAAATTTTCGTAATAAAATCTTGTATCGGGGTCAATGTCGGTAAAATACTGAGTAATAGGCTTGTTTTCATCTGCCGGATAGAGAATTTCGTTCTCATAATAGTAATATTCTGGATTGTTAACAACAGCAGTATTCGGGGAAGCATAACCAATATATTCACCGTTAGCAAGGGCAATATCAGGCTCTAAAAGGAAATTAATAAACATCATGGCCGCTTCGAAGTTTTGAGTAGAGGTCGGCACACAGATAGCATCAACGAAAATATTGGTGCCCTCTTTTGGATAGACAAATTCGAGATCTTCGTTAATTTCCTTCATTGTAAGGTAATCACCTGCATAATATGGGGCAATGGCAGCCTCACCTGTCTCCATTTTACCGTAAACCTCATCCATTACATAAGACTGTAAAATAGGCTTCTGAGAAATCAGCAAGTCTTTTGCTTTATCCCAGTCTGATTTATTGGTAGAGTTGATATTCTGTCCCAGTCTGAACTGTGCAATAGCAAAGGCATCGCGGGGATTATTAAACATCAAAATATTATCCTTATATTGCTCATCCCATAAAATAGACCAACTATCGACAGGTGTTTTTACAATTGCAGAATTATAGATAATTCCTACCATACCAATACTGTATGGAACGGTGTATTCATTATTAATATCGTAGTAGATATTTTTATATTCTTCATCTATTAAATCATAGTTGGTGATATATGAGAAATCAAGTTTTTTAAGCATATTCTCATTTTTGAGTCGCTCAATCATATAATCGGATGGAATGATAATATCGTATGATACGCCACCATTTTTAAGTTGAGAATACATTGTTTCGTTACTGTCAAAGGTGGTGTAATTCACATTAATACCTGTTAATTTTTCGAATTCGAGTTCAACATTGATAGAGTCCTCTCCGCCGTCGGAAATATACTCTCCCCAGTTATAAACATTGAGAGTAGTTCCAGCAAGGTGGATAGAATATTCACCTCGTAAATTAAGCTCTGCATATTCATATCCGCAACCGGAAAAGCATGATAAAATTATAACAGCCGTTAAAACAAGGGCTACAAATTTAAAATACTTCATCGTTTCTGTACCCCCTTATCAAGACTTTTATTACTTACTATATTGTAAAGCAGTAAAAGAACGAAAATTACGCCAAACATAATTGTTGAGAGGGCATAGGTATCGGGAGTAACGGTTTTTTTGGTCATATTGTAAATTACAATAGGCAAAGTCTGATAATGTCCGCAGGTGAAATAACTAATAACAAAATCGTCGAGGGAAAGTGTGAAAGCCATAATAAATCCACTGAAAATACCGGACGAAATGGATGGGACTATCACCTTAAAAAATGCCTGTAGAGGAGTGCATCCAAGGTCTAAAGCGGCTTCGGAAAGATTAGAATCTGTTTGTTTTAGTTTTGGCATTACCGAAAGGATTACATAGGGTAAATTAAAGGTAATGTGGGCAATAAGCACCGTTAAAAAGCCTAATGACTCGTTAACACCGATAATTTTACCGAGAAATACGAATAAAAGCATTAGAGAAATACCTGTTACAATATCGGCATTCATCATAGGTATATTGGTTATCGATAGTATTATATTTTGTGAGATTTTTTTACGAAGTGAAAGAATTCCCACACTTGCTGCCGTTCCGATAACTGTCGAAATAATTGCCGACAATATTGCGATTCTAAAGGTATGCTCAAGTGCCGTCAGCATAGTGCTGTTTGAGGCAAGTTCCTTGTACCAATCAAGTGAAAAACCTTCAAACACCCATACACTGCCCGAAGAATTGAATGAAAAAATGACCATAACTGCAATCGGTGCATAAAGAAAAATGAGAATAAGTGCGGTATAAAATTTAGAGAGGGTTTTCATAGTATAACACCCTCCTCTTCATCCGAATATCGGTTCATTACCGCTAAGCATAAAAGAATAAGTAACATTAGTACGAGAGAAATAGCCGATGCTACATTATAGAAATCGGGACCTAAATTAAAGAGATATTCAATTGCATCACCGATAAACATAGTCTTGTTTCCGCCGAGTTTCTGGGTAATATAGAAAGTGCTGACAGAAGGTACAAACACCATTGTAATTCCCGATACAACACCTGGGAGCGTTAGGGGAAAAATTACTTTTGCAAGGGTTTTAAACCTGTTGCAGCCTAAATCTTCTGCCGCTTCTAAAAGAGAACGGTCGATTTTAGTCATTGATGTGTAAATTGGTAATACCATATACGGCAGAAAATCATACACCATACCTAGAATTACTGCTCCCGGTGTATTAATAAGCTTAAGGGGCGCGATACCTAGTTTGCCTAAAAATGTATTGATAAGACCTGTGTTTGCGAGTATTGAAATCCAGGAATAGGTTCTGATAAGGAAGTTCATCCACATGGGGAAGATTACAAGCATTAATATTACTCGCTGTGAACTTATCTTCATTTTAGTCATAAAATACGCTAAAGGGTAAGCGATGAAGAAGGTAATTACTGTTGCAAAAAAGGCATATAAAATAGATAAGCCAAAAGCCTTTTTGTATTTACCGAGTGTAGTAATATTTGCAAGGGTGAAAACACCGGAAGAATCGGTAAATGAATAATATATCATCATTAAAAGCGGAACTATTATGAAAATTGCAGCCCAAAGGTAATATGGCGCTGCTACAATACGGCTGCCAAAGCTCTTTTTTCTCAATTTTCATCCTCCTTTATATCGGAAAGATGCTCAATTTCTTCACTATAAGAGCTGTAATCTCCGTATTTACCAGAATATTCGGATTTTTTCATTACATGAATTGCATCGGGCTCTATGTAAAGGCCGACTTTATCACCTACATTAACACCGTCGGTAGTCTGAATCATCCATTTAAAGCCGCCGATATCAACAATAATTTCATAATGAACACCCAAAAATGTAATTGAAGTAACAACGCCCTCAAGCATACCTTTATCAACAGGTACAATGTCAACATCCTCAGGACGTACTACTATATCAACATTCTCACTTCTGCCAAAACCTTTATCAAGACATTCAAATTTTTTGCCAGAAAATTCTGCTAAATAGTCATCGAGCATAACACCGTCAAGAATATTGGATTCTCCGATAAAATCGGCAACAAAGGCATTTTCAGGTTCATTATAAATATCCTGAGGGGTGCCAACCTGTTGAATTTTACCGTTATCCATTACAACAACACGGTCGGACATCGATAAGGCTTCTTCTTGGTCGTGTGTTACAAAAATAAAGGTAATACCAAGTTGCTCTTGAATTTTTTTAAGCTCGGCTTGCATATCTTTTCTGAGTTTTAAATCGAGTGCTGCCAATGGCTCATCAAGTAAAAGCACCTTGGGGTTATTTGCAATTGCACGTGCAATTGCAACACGCTGTTGCTGACCGCCTGACAATGTGTCAACCTTTCTCTTTTCCAGACCCGAAAGATTTACAAGTGCCAACATTTCGTTAACTTTTTTATAAATTTCAGCCTCGTTCATCTTTTTAACGCGTAGTCCGAATGCAATGTTTTCGTAAACATTAAGGTGCGGGAAAAGGGCATAACGCTGAAAAATGGTGTTAACCTGACGCTTGTAGGCAGGAACACCATTGATTTTTTTACCGTCAAACAATACTTCGCCGTTTTCCGACTCAACAAAACCTGCAATAATTCTTAGTGTTGTTGTTTTACCGCAACCTGACGGACCAAGCAGAGTGATGAACTCCTTATCCTTAATGGATAAATTGAGATCGGAGAGTATCTGTTCACCGTCAAACGAAACTGAAATATTTTTGAGCTCAACTATTGTTTTCTTTTCCATTTAAGCATCCCCCTTTGCGGACACATAGTGCCGCACTAAGCTTTTCGAGCCCTGTGCGATACCCGTAATTTTTCCGAACTACCTACTCCGCAAAGAGTTTACGCTGTTTTCATCGATAGCCTTGAAATTACATTTGGCACAGATGCTATAAATTTATAGAATAAATATAGAACAAAATATGCGAAAAGTCAACATTTTTCTTATATTTTTCGGCAGTTTTACTGTGTCATAACGACGAAGAATTATTTAAACTCAAAAAATCTCAGTTTTTCTTAATTTTTCTATGATTTCCTTACTTTTTCAGGTTAAAAAAAGCAATCGGTAAATTTTGTTAAAAAATTAATAATTTAAATAATTAAATATTGCTCTTAAATGTTATTTGTGGTATAATGTTTTGAAATAAAATAGGGTAGGTAGTGTTATTTGGTTATTTTAGGAATTGACCCGGGATATGCTATCATCGGGTATGGTGTTATCAGTTCTGATGGGATGCGCTTTAAACCTATTGAATATGGTGCAATAACAACGTCGTCAAAAACGGAGTTCTCCGAGCGTCTTGACAAAATTTTTGAAGGTATTACTGCAATTTTGAAAAAGTACAAGCCCCAAGCGCTTGCAATTGAAAAACTTTATTTCAATACGAACACTACAACTGCTATTGATGTGGCACAGGCAAGAGGTGTAATTTTGTTGGCTGCTAAAAAGTGCGGAATACCCGTTTTTGAGTACACCCCGCTTCAGGTGAAACAGTCGGTTACTGGGTATGGTCGAGCCGAAAAACATCAGGTTATGGAAATGACCAAAAGTCTTCTATCCCTTAAAGCTGTTCCGAAACCTGATGATACGGCAGATGCTTTAGCTATTGCTATATGCCATGCCAATTATTCGGCATCTTCTGTCGCTAAAATCTTTATGGAGGGTAAAATATGATTTCAACACTAAGAGGAAAACTAATTTATTCCGACCCCGATTATGTTATTATAGAGTGCTCAGGTGTTGGTTTTAAATGCTTTATAACGAAGGATGCGGCATTTAAATTACCGCCTTTAAACAGAGAAATTATGGTTTATACCTACCTTTCTGTCAAAGAGGATGCACTAGATTTATATGCCTTCTCAACTCCCGAAGAATTACAGGCTTTCAAGCTTATTACTTCCGTTAACGGTGTAGGGGCTAAAATCGGTATGGCATTACTTTCTCAATTTTCCCCCGACCGATTAATGCTTATAATCGCGAGTAATGATGCTAAAACCTTAACTTCAGCAGCAGGTGTTGGATTAAAACTTGCCCAGAGAATTGTATTAGAGCTTAAAGATAAAACAGGCAGTATTGTTACCGAAGCCTCTTCAGAAATAGCTGCATTAGGTAATGCGACAGCAACCAATAATTCTGCAGAAGCAATTGCTGCATTAACGGCACTTGGTTTTAATGCGAGCGATGCGGCATTAGCTGTGGGTAAACTTGATAATACTCAGAGCACTGATAAACTTATTAAAGATGCACTTAAATCACTCTCAAGGCAGGTGTAAAAAATGCAGGAAATGGATTTTGAAAACAGAATCGTTGTGCCCGAATTTATAGCTGACGACACCGATGTTGAAACATCTCTTAGACCTAAAAGTTTGAATGATTATATTGGTCAAGAGAAGGTTAAAGAAAATTTATCAATATATATCAAAGCCGCCTTGCAAAGAAGAGAGGCTTTAGACCATTGTTTACTTTATGGTCCTCCCGGACTTGGAAAAACGACCTTATCGGGAATTATAGCAAGGGAAATGGGTGTTAATTTGAGAGTAACATCAGGACCTGCTATTGAAAAGCAAGGAGATTTGGTTGCAATTTTAACCAATTTAAATGAAGGTGATGTTCTCTTTATAGATGAAATTCATCGACTTTCGCGTACGGTTGAGGAAATTCTCTATCCTGCTATGGAGGATTTTTCGGTAGATATTATTATCGGTAAGGGTCCTGCGGCAAGGTCTATTCGTCTTGATTTACCGCATTTTACCCTCGTTGGTGCAACAACACGCTCAGGTCAGTTAACAGCGCCGCTCAGAGACCGTTTCGGCGTACTGCTCCGTCTGGAACTTTACACTCCTGAGGAGTTAGCTAAAATTATAACCCGTTCTGCAGGAATTTTAGGTATTAGCATAGATAATAACGGAGCGCTCGAAATAGCTTCCCGTTCGCGTGGAACACCGCGTATTGCAAACCGTTTACTCAAGCGAGTAAGAGATATTGCTCAAATAGAGTTTGACGGTGAGATTACCGAGCAGGTTGCCGCCAGCGCACTTTCCCGATTCGAAATTGATGAATTAGGACTTGATGAATTTGACCGCCGTCTTTTATCTGTAATAATTAATAACTACTCCGGCGGACCTATTGGACTTGACACACTTTCTGCCGCTTTAGGTGAAGAGAGCGTAACCATTGAGGATGTTTATGAGCCATATCTGATGCAAATTGGCTTCTTAACAAGAACGCCTCGAGGCAGATGTGTTACCCGTCTTGCCTATGAACATTTAGAAATTAAAACGCCTGAAAATCTACAACAAACTTTACTTTAAAGGAAAAAACAATGCGATTTGTAGAAGATTTTAATGAATATGAGTTAATAGATGCTACCTGTGGGGAGCGCCTTGAAAGATGGGGAGATATTATTCTTGTGCGTCCTGACCCAACTGTTATGTGGAATTTACCAAGAGAAGACAAGCGTTGGTTTACCCCTCATGCTGTTTATCATCGCTCCAATTCAGGCGGTGGTTATTGGCAAACGCTTAAAAAGGTACCGGATGTTTGGAGTATTAATTATAGAGATCTTACTTTCCGTTTAAAACCAATGGGATTCAAGCATACAGGGCTTTTTCCCGAACAGGCGGTGAACTGGAAATTGGCAGTTGAACTGATTAAAAAATCTAATCGACCGATTAAGGTGCTCAATCTTTTCGCTTACACAGGCGGTGCAACCGTAGCCTGTCTTAAAGCCGGAGCTTCGGTAACACATGTAGACGCCTCTAAAGGTGTGGTTCAATGGGCTAAAGAAAATGCAGCAGCTTCCGGCGTTAAAGATGCGGAAGTGCGTTGGCTCGTGGATGACTGCCTAAAATTTGTAAAACGCGAAATCCGCAGAGGGAACAAGTACGATGCTGTTATTATGGACCCTCCGTCTTACGGCAGAGGACCAAATGGTGAAGTTTGGAAAATAGAACAACAGATTTCCGAGCTTTTAGAGCTCACAGGTCAGGTTTTGAGCGATAAACCCTTGTTTTTCTTTTTAAATTCCTACACAACGGGGCTTTCTCCAACGGTTTTGAATTTTATAACTCAGCTTTATATTGCAAACGGCAAAAATGGAAGTGTGTTTACCGAAGAAATCGGTCTTAAGGTAACTGAGCGTGATATAATACTTCCTGCAGGTTCAACAACCGTTTGGATAGGAGAAGATTAATGGACGGCATTATTAATTTTGAGAATGTAACTTATACTTATAAAACTGATGATGATATCGATAATATAGTTCTTAAGAATTTCAATTTATCGATTCAGCGCGGTAGCTTTACTGTTATTCTCGGGCATAATGGTTCAGGAAAATCTACCATTGCAAAGCTTATGAACGGTCTGTATAAGCCCGAAAACGGTACTGTTACTATTAATGGCTTTTCTACGCTTGATCCAGATCACGAATTTGATATTAAAAAGACTGTAGGTATGGTTTTCCAAAACCCTGATAATCAGCTTGTAGCATCGGTAGTGGAGGAAGATGTAGCTTTCGGCCCTGAGAATTTAGGACTTGAGCCATCCCTTATTAGAGAGCGTGTAGATGCTGCTTTAAATGCCGTTGATATGACTGAGTTTGCAAAAAGTGCTCCGCATAAACTCTCAGGCGGACAAAAACAGCGGGTTGCTATTGCAGGTGTTATTGCAATGGAGCCCGAATGTGTTGTGCTGGATGAGCCTACTGCAATGCTCGACCCTAAAGGCAGACTCGAAGTTATGAATACGGTTTATTCGCTCAACAAAGCAAAGGGTAAAACAGTTGTTCTTATAACTCACTTTATGGAGCACGCTGCTTTTGCGGACCGAATTATCATTGTTGATGACGGAGAAATCGTAGCGGATGGCACACCAACTAAAATTTTCTCAAATATTAAGCTTTTAAAGCGGTGCGGGCTTGATATTCCGCAGACCACAGAGCTTATTGATATATTATCCGATGCCGGCTTTACCTTCCAGCAAGGTATAATTTCGGTTGAAGATACAGTGCATGCGCTTTTGTCTGTTTTAAAGTAATTGGAGGAACCTAATTTGTCGACTTTAAAGGTTGAAAATTTAACACACATTTATAGTAAAAATACACCGTTTGTGCGTGAAGCAGTAAAGGGTGTAAGTTTTTCTGCCAATAAAGGAGAAATACTTGGTATAATCGGTCATACTGGTTCGGGAAAATCTACGCTCGTTCAACACCTGAACGGACTTATTAAGCCAACCGACGGAAAAATTTATTACTGCGGCAGGGATATTTGGGGTGAAAAGCAAAAAATTTCAGAAATTCGTTTTAAAATCGGTCTTGTTTTTCAGTATCCTGAATATCAACTTTTTGATGAAACGGTATATAAAGACATTTCATTTGGTCCCACAAATATGGGAATTCCCCCAGAGGAAATTGATTTTAATGTAAAAAATGCCGCTAGAACAGTAGGTATACCCGAAGAATATTTTGAAAAATCACCTTTCGATTTATCCGGTGGAGAAAAGCGAAGGGTTGCTATTGCGGGGATACTTGCAATGAAACCTGACGTAATTGTATTTGACGAACCTACTGCTGGTCTTGACCCACAAGGGCGAAATAGTATCATTGAAATTATTAAAAATTACAAAGATGAAAATATAGCTACCGTTATAATAATTTCACATTCAATGGAAGATATGGCTATTCTTGCTGATAAAATCCTTGTAATGAATAATGGTGAAAAATTTATGTATGGTACACCGAAAGAGATTTTCACCCAAAGAGAAAAACTTATTTCTTGCGGACTCGATGTACCTATGATAACAAAGGTTATATTAAAACTTAGAGAAAACGGCATTAATATAAGCGATGATATTATCACCGTAAAAGAAGCCGCCGAAGCTATTATTAAACTCAAAGGCGGTGAAAAATAATGCTTAATGATTTCACATTTGGTCAGTATTTTCCCGTAAATTCATCTATTCATAAGCTGGACCCGAGAACCAAACTTATTTTAACCGTTCTTGCAATAGTTTTGATTTTTTGTGCTACAAATTTTCTTTCTCTCTTATTCTCAGCAATTTCGGTAATTTCAATACTTTTATTATCTAAAATTCCTTTTAAAATGTATCTGAAAAATCTTAAGTTCATTTTACCGATAATAATACTTACCACACTGATTGACCTTTTCTACATTAAAGACGGTTCGGTTTTATTTGAATTCTGGGTTATTAAAATTACCGATTACGGAATTGAACGTTCTATTTTTATGGCGCTGAGAGTAGTGCTTCTTATACTTATAAGCGCAGTATTAACCTATACAACCTCGCCCAACGATATTACAGACGGTCTTGAAAGACTATTTTCACCGCTTAAATTTTTAGGGCTTGGTTCAGCCGTTCATACACTGACAATGATGATGACTATAGCCCTCAGATTCATACCAACTCTTATTGAAGAAACTGTAAAGATTATGAATGCTCAGAAAGCAAGGGGAGCCGATTTTGAAAACGGAAGGCTGACACAGAAAATTAAGGCAGTAATACCAATATTAATTCCGTTATTAATTTCATCGGTGCGTCGCGCTTATGATTTGGCGGAGGCTATGGAAAGCCGTTGCTATAATGGCGGAGAGGGAAGAACTCGCCTAAAACAGCTGAAATTTTCCAACTGTGATTTGGCGGCATTTCTAATTTTTGTTTTACTATTTTCGGTTGTTATTATTCTTAACATAATTTTTTAGGAGACCCTTATGAGTAGATTTCTGTTAAAAATAGCCTTTGACGGAACTTCTTTTCACGGATGGCAGGTTCAAAGTAATGCAATAACTGTACAGCAAATTATGTGTGAAAAACTCTCACAAATGCTTAAATCCAAGATTAGTGTTACAGGTTGCAGTAGAACAGACGCAGGTGTTCATGCCAATGAATTTTACTGTCATTTTGATTCACCGTTTGATATTTCTGAAGAAGGTTTTGTTAAGGGCTTAAATTCTGTTCTTCCTGAAGAAATTTCTGTTTTTTCATGTCAAAAGGTAACAGAAGATTTTCATGCAAGATATTCAGCAAAATATAAAAACTATATCTACCGTTTTTTTGATGGTGAGGTTATTGATCCTTTTTCTTCACGCTATACCTATAAAGTACCAATGAAATTAAATGAAAAAGCAATGAACGATTTTTGTAAAAATCTTATTGGAACTTATGATTTTGAAGCTTTTTCATCGACTAAAAGAACAGTAGAGGATACCGTTAGAACAATTACTGATTGTTCAGTTGAACGGCAGGGAAACTATGTTATTTTAAGTGTAACTGCTAATGGATTTTTATACAATATGGTGCGGATAATTGCCGGTACAGCCCTTTCTGTTTCATACGGTAAAATCAATCCGGATGACACACAAAAGCTAATTCAGATGAAATCGCGTGAGCTTTTAGGGGCTACAGCGCCTGCAAAGGCATTATTCCTGAATAAAGTAATTTATTAACCGAGGTGAAAAGTTTGCCTGAATATAAAAAGAAAAACATAAAAAAACATAAAAGGAAAATCAAAAATGTCATCTCCGATAATATTGTTATGAAAAGATCGGATGACAAAAGTACTAATACAGCTGATGCTCAAAAAAATTCTTCTCAGTATAGAAAAATAAATGTTATCCGAGGCAATAAAATTAAAAGGCGTAATAAAAGAATTACAACTCTTCTTTTTTGCAGTTTTCTTGCAATAATCCTCATAGTAATTTCTTTACTGACACCCACAGGGATTATAGAATCGGTTGCAAATTTTTCCGTTTCATTAAAGTTTGGAAATGATTATCCGGTAAAGCTTTCGGGCGGTAGTCTTATAAGTGCGAGACCACAGGGGAATCATCTGTTTTTAGTGTCAACTACCAATTTCGAGTGTTATAACAATAACGGAAAGAATATATTTTCTTATCAGCACGGCTATCAATCGCCTATCGCCAGTATTTCACAGGCGAGAACCTTGCTTTACGACCAGTCGGGAAAAAATTACAGTATTTATAATCTCAACCGCGAGATTTTAAGCGGTCAGACCGAGAATGAGATTTTATGTGCAAATATTTGCCGAAATGGGTATTATGCCATTGCAACATTGTCCGACAGTTATTCTTCTCAGGTAATGGTATTTAATAGCAAAAACGAAAATATTTTTACCTGGTTATGTTCGGATTATATTATCAATGGCGTTTTGTTGTCGCCTGACGGTAAAACACTTGCGCTTTCAGCCTTTACAGCAGTTGACGGAACCTTTGTTTCAAAGGTATACATTCTTAAATATAATTCGGCAACACCTATAGCGGAATACAGTTATAACGCGCTTGTTTTAAATATTAACCCAAGCGGTTCAAACGGATTTACCTGTGTTCTTGAAAATTCGGTGGATTTTATGAACTGGGAAAAATATAAATGCGATACTTTTTCTACTGAAGATAACATACTTCTTTCGTCGGGTTATAAATCGAATACTTTAATAGTTTCCGGTAGAATTGCAAATAAAAATGAAAATAATATAACCGTATTTGATGCTCAAGGCAAGCTTAAACACTCGTTTTTATTTAATGGCATTGTTGATGCAATTCAGTATAAAGGAACTAACATTTATATTCTGAGCGAGAATAATATATATCACTACTCGCTGAACGGCGAATTTATAGGTAAGGCTTCCTGTGAATTTGGTACAAGGTTTATACTTCCGATATCCCAAAAAGAGATTGCTGCCATTACCGATAGCAATATTCAAAAAATTATTTTTTAAGGAGTTGTTTTTATGAATTTTGTTTTAGATATTATCATTGTTGCAATTATAGTTTTATTCATAATAATTTCCGCCAAAAAGGGATTTGTTAAAACTATTATTGAATTTGTAGGACTTTTAGCAGCGCTTTATTTAGCTCTGACATTGAGCTCTCCTTTAGCCGATTTTACATATGATAAAGCTGTAGAGCCCACAGTTACCGTTGCCATTGATTCGGCAATAGAAAATGTGAGCGAAACTCCTGACACAACTCTTAAAGAGACGGTGTATAATTCCCTTCCTGAATTTATTTCAAATAATATTGATTTTTCTCAGTTCGAAATTCAAGCAGGGGAGAACACCACTCAAGAAATATGCAAAAATATTGTTAAACCAATTTCAATTTCTTTTTTGAAGGCAATATTTACACTAATTTTATTTTTAGTCTTCCGGATAGTTGTTAGTATTATTGCAAAATTACTAAATAAACTGTTCTCTTTCAGTATTATCGGTACTGCCAATTGCATTTTGGGCGGTGTTTTAGGGTTTCTAAAGGGCATAATATTTGCAGTGATTTTTGTTATATTAGCCGAAATTTTAATTTCGTTTACAGGTGGCTTTTTTGTATTTACTCAGGAGGCTATCGACAATTCAATAATATTTAGCTTTGTTGCTAAATTTCTTCCCACAAGTTTTCTTATCTAAAAGGAGTTTAGATTTTTGATGAAATTATGTTACAAATGCAAAAAAAGACCGGCGGTCGTTTTTATTTCCGACCCTACGAATCCGTCCTCTGAACCACAGGGACTTTGCCTTGTCTGTGCAAAGGAATCAGGGATTAAGCCTATTGACGATATGCTTAAAAAAATGAATATTTCGGATGAGGATATTGAACAGATGAGTGATCAGTTTATGGATATTATGTCCATAGCTGAAAATGAGGATGGCGAGGATGCTTTCTCTTTAGGAACCGCTCCGGCATTTCCTTTCTTAAATAATATTTTCGGCACCCCATCACAAGCGGGTACTGCTGGAGATAAAACTGATAAAAAAGAGAAATCCAAGGAAAAACACAAAGAGAAGAAAAGACGCTATTTAAGTCAGTATTGCACCAATCTCACCGAAAAGGCCAAATCAGGTAAGCTTGACGCAATAGTTGGCAGAGAAAACGAACTATATAGAGCTATTCAAATCCTCTCTCGTCGTTCGAAAAATAATCCTTGTTTAATTGGTGAGCCGGGTGTCGGTAAAACCGCAATTGCAGAGGGCCTTGCTCTAAAAATAGCTTCAGGCGAGGCGCCTGCAAGACTGTTAGATAAGGAAATTTTACTTTTGGATTTAACGGGTCTTGTTGCAGGTACACAGTTTAGAGGTCAGTTTGAAAGCCGCGTTAAAGGTCTTATAGATGAAATCAAAAATGAGGGTAATATTATTCTCTTTATTGATGAAATCCATAATCTTGTTGGTGCAGGTGATTCTACCGAGGGCTCAATGAATGCTGCCAACATTCTAAAACCTGCGCTTTCTCGCGGCGAAGTTCAGGTAATCGGTGCTACCACATTTAAAGAATATCGCAAATATATCGAAAAAGATGCCGCCTTAGAGCGTCGTTTTCAGCCAATTACTATTGAAGAGCCTTCTGTTGATGATTCCGTAAGCATTTTGATGGGGGTTAAGCGTTATTATGAGGGCTTCCACAATGTAACGGTACCTGATGATTTAATTTCCAAGATAGTAAATCTTTCTGAACGCTATGTTAATGATCGCTTTTTACCCGATAAAGCTATTGATTTGTTAGACGAGGCTTGTGCTTGCTCGAGCCTTGCTAATAAAAATGTTGATGAGCTCTATCAGATTAATAAGAAAATCGCTGAATGCCACATTGAAATTGAGAATTTAGAGTCAGAGCTTGATAATCCCGATTATGAAAAACTGGCAAACAGCAGAGCAAATCTTGAAAAGTACAAAAATAAAGCTGAGCTATTATATAAACCCGCATCAGACAATGTTGTTACTGATATGGATGTTGCAAAGGTAATTGAACTTTGGACGGGAATTCCCGCAACCAAAATTCAGGAAAGCGACCTTAAGAAACTTTCAAGACTTGAAGCTGAGATAAAGAAGAGAATTATAGGTCAGGATGAGGCGGCTCATTTGGTTGCAAACGCTGTAAAGCGGTCCCGTGTTCAGACAACACCTCACCGCAGACCCGCATCCTTTATATTTGTAGGACCTACAGGAGTAGGAAAAACAGAGCTTGTTAAGGTACTTTCTGAGCAGTTATTCTCAACACCTGAAACAATGATAAGACTTGATATGTCCGAATATATGGAGAAGCATTCTGTATCGCGTTTAATTGGTGCGCCTCCTGGATATGTCGGATATGATGAGGCAGGTCAGCTTACTGAAAAAGTAAGAAGAAAACCTTATTCGGTAGTGCTTTTCGATGAAATTGAAAAGGCACACCCCGATGTTCTTAATATTCTTCTTCAAATTTTCGATGATGGCAGAATAACCGATTCTCAGGGTCGTACAGTTAATTTTGAAAACACGATTATTGTTATGACCTCCAATGCAGGCAGTAACGATAAAGGCGGTATTGCAGGCTTTGAGAAAACAAAAGAAGATGTTTCCCGAGAGAAAGCCGTTAATGCTCTAAAAGAGTTTTTACGTCCTGAGTTTATTGCAAGAATTGATGAAATTATTGTATTTTCTCCGCTCGGCATAGATAGTCTTAAAGGTATAACCCGACTAATGCTTGATGATTTTGCCCGCGTAATGAAAGAGAAAAATATTACCGTTACATTTACCGATAGCGTTATTGAACGATTAGCAGTAATCTCTGAGGGCGCAAAGGCAGGAGCGAGGGAACTTCGCTCAAATATTAGAAAATTCATTGAGGATAAGGCTGTTGATGTAATAATCAATAACTGTGACAAAACACTCAACGAAATGAATTTTGATTACAAAAATGATTTTTTAATTAACTTTAAATAATTTCAATTTTTTGCTTGACTATCGGCAGGAACTGTGGTATTATAATTCTTGCCGATTCTTGCGGGTGTAGTTCAATGGCTAGAATCCCAGCCTTCCAAGCTGGTCGTGTGGGTTCGATTCCCATCACCCGCTCCAAAAAGAAACGACAATTTTCGACAAGAAGATTGTCGTTTCTTTTTGTTCTTTTAACTGTTCTCTTTTCTTTTTTCTTTCCTCTCTAAAATTGTCGTTTCTAGATAATTGATAAGGGAGAAGAGATAAAAGAAAAGGCGCTTTGCTATGCAAAGCGTTGATTTAAAGAATGAATTATGATATAATTCATTTAGAGGTGAAAGTAATGAACAGTCCATTACTTGATAAATCTCTTGATTTTGCAACAAAAATAGTTTAATTTTACGAAGATTATTCTAAAATAAGAAAAGATACAACTATTGCAAAACAATTACTCCGTTCTGCCACTAATGTTGGTGAAAATATAAATGAAGCAATTTATGGTAACAGTAAAGCTGATTTTATTTCTAAACTACATATTTCTCTTAAAGAAACCGGCGAAAGTATTTATTGGCTTACATCATTAAAAAGAACAAAGTTGATTGATTATAACTTTGATGATTTACTTTTTCTCGCTGAAGAAATTAAAAGAATGTTGATAGCATCATTAAACACCGCAAAGGAGAATAACAAATGAAAAAAAGTTCTTTTAATTCTTTTTGTGTTGATAATAGTTTTATGTGGTTGTAAAAATACAAATTATAGAGAACAGATTTTCTCCTTGGTTGAAGGAAATAATATAATTCTAAATCAATATATTATTGAAAACGATTTCATAGGGAATATTCCATATGAAATTGCAAATCTATACATTAAGGAAATCGAAGTTGTTGATAATAACAGAATAAATTCGGGCCTGTAGCTCAGTTGGTAGAGTGTTCGGTTCGCATCCGAAAGGTCGAGGGTTCGACTCCCTTCAGGTCCACCATAACGCGCAAAGACGAACTCTTTATATCGTAAAGAACGTCTTTGCCTTTACAGAAGAAATACCACCTAAGCCTTAATTGGCTTGGGTGGTATTTCTTTTCTATAACGTTTGAAGTTGTTCAAGCAATTACTTTTAATGTTGAAATTGCATGAGAATTACCGTATAATAATATCATTATGCGGACTAAAAAGGGGAAAAATATGGAAAACACTAAAAGACGCAAAAAAATATCGGCTATATTTGATGTTTTTGGCTATTCCTTAATAGGAATACTTTCTTACATTTTTGGACTTTTTCTTCAAGACTATAATACAAGCAATCATTATATATTGGAATCAATAAAATGTTTTTCGCCACTCGGACAATTAATTATTGCAACAATACTATTTCAGTTAGTTTTAATCCTATCTTTTGGTAAAATATATGCTAGTTCCATACTATGCACAAATACAAAAACTATTCCGTATAAAGTTTTCAAAATATGTATTTGGGTTCTGTTTTTTGTATTGTTTTTAATATTGGTTACTATCAAACATGTATATGGCGGTTCCTTTGTATTATTTTTGATTAATGTAGCAATTCTTGTTGGAATATACCTACTAAATTATTTAGTTTACAAAATCAAGTTAAATATTGAAAAAAACAAGGAATTAAAAAAGACTTCAAGATATGTTTTAGTATGTCCTGCTATTTTGATGGTGGGCGTGAACATTTATTATGGTTCTAACATATGCGATTTTATCGAAGGAAATAATTACAACATTTATGTTGGCTTGGTATTTTTACTGTTTTTCGTATTTATGTACTTTTTTAATTCAAAAAAACTTTTTCCATATATTCTATTTGTTTTTGTTTTTTTAATTATGGGTCTTTTAGCATTACCGGTTAATACTTGTTTTTGATTTGTATGCACAGGGACAGACGATTGCTCAAATCGTTCGGGAATTAAATACGAGAGGTCACCGCACCTTAAAAGGCAGACCGTTTACCCACAATAGTTTGCGGACTATGCTGAAAAACGAAAAGTATATCGGTATTTATACTTATAAGGATGAAGTGCGTTTAGAAAATGCTATTCCTCCTATCGTAGACACTGCAACATTTTATAAGGTTCAGGAAATGCTTAAATACAATCAGCGTGCTGCCGCACACAGGAATGCCAAAGTAGAGTATCTGCTAACCGAAAAATTATTTTGCGGCAAGTGCGGTGCTATGATGGTAGGAGTAAGCGGAACAAGCAAAACCGGTAACCGTCATCACTATTACTACTGTCATAATCAGCGCAAAAAGTTGTGTACTAAAAAGCCGGTTCGCCAAGTATGGATTGAAAATCTTGTATTAGAATACATAATTAATCTCGTAAAAGATGAAGATATGATCGAGTTCATTGCAGAAAATACGTATCAGTATTATTTGGAGCAAAATACGGAAACGTCATATACCGAATCTTTAAGACAAGCTCTTGCGGATATTGAAAAATCCATCGCTAATTTGGTGAGAGCTATCGAGCAAGGAATTATCAATGAAGCCACCAAGAACCGTATGGATGAGCTTGAGGAACAGAAAGGCGAAATAAAAATTGCGTTAGCAGAAGCCCGCCTTAAAGAAAATCTTGGGCTCAACAAAGAACGTATACTACATTTTCTGCATCAGTTCACCAATATGGATTATACGGACATCGAGTGTCAGAAGCGCTTGATCAAAATCTTTTTAAACTCAGTTTTTGTATATGATGATAAGGTAGTATTGACCTTCAACTATTCCGGAGATAATCGAACTATTACCTTAAAGGAGATTGACGCCGGATTAGAGCAGGGCGTTCGACTACCCCGTGCGTTGAGCCACCAAGAAAAAGCATCGACTTTGTCGGTGCTTTTTTCAATGAAATTAACCTTTCGACGAGTGAAATATCTTTGTTATGAAATACTTACGCGTGTGAAATAATTGCTTTGCAAACCTTAAGAGGCTAATTTTATTTAATATTCGATGTTTAAACACTTAGGTCAAGATAAATAAAGATTTATAATTTGTACAACCTTAAAATAGTCTTTGCGACTTTAGTTGAATAAATTTTTGCTTTATATTCTTTTTATTTAATTTTCATCATAAACCTAACAGTGTTTTATGCGGTTACTTCGTTATTCTACACAAAATTTTTAGTAAATTTTTGAAATTTATAAAAATGCTTGACAAAATTTATAAATTAAGTTAATATGTTATATATAGTTTAAAAATTGGAGCAAATATGGATTATTGCCGCAAAACCGACGAAGAACTCATTAAACTGATTAAAAATGGGGACAATGAAAGTTTACAAACCTTAATCAAAAAGTATAATGGAATAATTCATAAAAAAGCCTCTGTTCTTTGCCCATTTGCCGATACTGACGATATGGTGCAAGAGGGGATAATAGCTCTGTATTCAGCGGTTAATGTTTATGACGAGTCGCTTTCTTCGTTCTCAACATTTGCTAACCTCTGTATTGAGCGCAGTATGATTAATGCTTACCGTAAAATTTTCAGTAAAAAAAATATTTCTCATAATACTGCGGTTTCAATAGATGAAATAGAAAAACCTGTAACTGCCACACCCGAGTCCCTTATAATCGAAAAGGAGGACTGTCTGGCTTTTACCGCGAAAATTAAAAATGCACTTTCAGCATTTGAATATAAGGTTTTGTGCGAATACCTAAATAACAGGTCTTATGACGTAATAGCACTGAATCTTAATTCCGATAAAAAGGCGATTGATAATGCTATGGTGCGCCTGAGACACAAAATAAAGGCTATTAGTTAGCTTTTATTATAAATTTCACAGTTTACTGTGTAAAACGAAAATCAAGAGAGAGGTAACAAGAGATGTTTGAGGACAAGACTTTAGTTTGCAAAGACTGTGGCGAAGAATTCGTTTTCACTGCTCGTGAGCAGGAATTCTATGAGTCAAAAGGCTTTGTAAACGAGCCCCAGCGTTGCAAGCCTTGCCGCGACAAACGTAAGAATGCCGGCAGAGCTCCGCGTGAATTACACGAAGCTACCTGCAATGCTTGCGGTGGAGTTGCAAAGGTTCCCTTCATTCCGCGCGATGACCGTCCGGTTTATTGCAGCGAGTGCTTTGCTAAGATGAAGGAAGCAGAAAATGCTGATGCAGAATAATTATATTTACATAATATAAATATTCGTACCGCCCATTAATAAATGGGCGGTTTTTCTTTAAAATTCACATATTATTAATACAATTTTACTCTTTATACTTTAAAATATTCTAAAAGAAAGGAGCATTACAATGTCTACCGAAAAAATTTTAATTGTTGATGATGATACAAATATTTGCGACCTTTTAAAATTATATATAGAAAAGGACGGTTTTACCGCCATTACCGCTAATGATGGATTAACAGCCGTTAAGCTCAATGAGAGCGAAAGGCCAGACTTAATTTTACTTGATATTATGCTCCCTGGTCTTGATGGGTGGCAGGTTTGCCGTGAAATCAGAAAAACATCAAGTGTTCCCATTATTTTAGTTACTGCAAAAGGCGAAGTGTTCGATAAGGTTTTAGGTCTTGAACTAGGTGCTGATGACTACATAACCAAACCATTTAATACTAAAGAGGTCGTGGCAAGAATCAAGGCGGTACTCCGCCGAAGCACTAAAGAAAGTGAACACTCTACAAAAGAGGTTTCATTTGATAAACTTAAAATCAACCTGACAAATTATGAATTGATAGTTGAGGGTAAATCAATAGATACGCCTCCAAAGGAACTCGAGTTAATTTATCATCTAGCCAGTAATCCGAATCGCGTTTTCACGCGCGATCAACTTCTTGATGAGGTTTGGGGTTTTGATTATTACGGAGATTCAAGAACTGTAGATGTTCATGTTAAAAGACTTCGCGAAAAGCTTGAAGGAGTTTCATCAAATTGGGAACTCAAGACGGTTTGGGGAGTTGGCTATAAATTTGAAGTTAAATAAGGGAAAATATGAAGCTTTTTAAAAAATTTTTCTTTACAACGGCGGTTATAATACTTGTAAGCCTTACTGTTATGATAAGCATTGTTTCTTTTGCTATCACTAATTATTTTTCAAACGAAAAGTTTGAACTTCTCAAGCAAAACTGCAATTCGGTTTCAAAAATTGTTGCTGCTGATATGAATTCTGCTAACTTTAAACGAAATTTATACAATATTATAACTGTACAAAATGAAATTTCCGATATTGATATTTTTGTGTGTAACAATCAGGGTAAAATTATAGTATGCGGATGCAGCAATTTTCAAACTGAAATGAGTTGTATGCACACAAAAAATTCGGTTTCCCAGCATATTATTGCAGAAATTCATAGTGATGATTACTATAATATGGGAAATATTGGAGGAATCTATTCTACAGAGCAGTACACTGTTGCCAATAGAATTTCGGGACTTGATAATTCGGTTTACGGTTATGTGTTTGCATCAACCTCAACCGAGTCATTAAGAACCTTAATGCAAAGTTTATTCAAAATATATCTATTTTCAGCTATAATACCGATTGTTTTAATGTTCTTTTCGGTGTTTACTATTTCGTACAATCAGACAAAACCGCTTAAATTTATGTCAGAAGCTGCGAAAAGTATGGCTGAAGGTGATTTTTCTAAGCGTGTTCCCGTACTCAGTGATGACGAAATAGGAGAGCTTTCGGTAGCCTTCAATAATATGACCGATTCTCTCTCAAAAATGGAAGGTATGCGCAGGAGCTTTATAGGAAATGTTTCGCATGAACTCAGAACTCCTATGACGACAATTGCAGGTTTTATTGATGGGATAATTGATGGAACAATTCCAGAAGACAAACAAAAAGAATATCTCAAAACAGTATCCGAAGAGGTAAAAAGATTATCACGATTAGTTGAATCAATGCTGAATATTTCAAGACTTGAATCGGGCGCTGTTGCACTGAATAAATCTAAATTTGATTTATCTTCTGCTTTAATTAATGTTGTTTTAAGTCGTGAAGCTACCATTCAAAAATTTAATTTGAACATAGACGGACTTGATAGCTTGCAAAAAACTGAAATTTATGCGGATTATGATTTGATTTATCAGGTTTTATACAATCTTGTCGACAATGCCGTTAAGTTCACTAATGAAAACGGAAGAATTAATTTTGCCGTTTATAAAAACAGTAATTATGTTGAGTTGGCCGTTAAAAATACAGGTGAAGGAATAGAAAAAGAGCAGATTGGTCTTATTTTTGATAGATTTTATAAAATAGATAAATCCCGCTCAACTAATAAAAACAGCACAGGACTCGGTTTATTTATTGTTAAAACAATAGTTAATCTTCACGGTGGAAAAATTACAGTTCAAAGCACACCCGGTGAATGTACAATTTTCCGTGTAATACTACCCATTCAAAACCAAGAAAGGACAGATAAGAATGCAGGAAAATAATCCTATTTTTGAAGAGGAAAACAATATCGAAGAGTTAAAAAATACGCAAGAAACGCCGATTGAAACAGAAAAAACTAACGATATTGAAGAAAATGCAGAGGTTGAAAATATTGAAATTACCGAGCCTGAGTTTGATGAGCCCATAGTTATTGATGTACCGGTAACTCAGAACGATGATTTTCTTGAATTGAACCCACCTTTAAATTCAAATGAAAAGCAAAACAAAAAAGGAATTCGAATTTTTGCAATTTTAGTTGCTTTAGCTGTTCTACTGACAAGCGTTGCAACCTTGGGTTATTACGCAGGTAGAAATGCATTATTCGGAGGTTCGGGCAACACCTCTTTAAATCTTGAATCAAAACCTCAGAATGCAGATAAATATTCTGCCGAACAGGTTTATGAAATTCTTAATAAATCGGTTGTTGGAATTGCAGTATTTGATAATGAGGGAATTAAGGGCTATGCCAGTGGTGTTATTTATTCTGAAGACGGTTATATTATAACTAACGACCATATTTACAGTGAAGTTCCTTCTGCTCAGTTTAAGATATATACCTACGACGGAAATATTTACGATGCCAAATATATAGCAGGGGATACCCGAAGCGATTTAGCCGTTTTAAAGGTAGATTCTTCAGGCTTTTATCCTGCAACCTTTGGAAATTCCGATGAACTTAAATTTGGTGAAGAGGTTGTGGCGATAGGCAGACCTAACGATGCTACTTCTAGTTCTTCAATTACCGGAGGGTTTATCTCATTTTTAAACCGCAGGGTTTCCAACGCAACTAGTTATACTTCAAAGCTCATTCAGACCGATTCTGCCATTAACCCCGGAAGCTCTGGTGGAGCGCTTGTTAATATGTACGGCCAGGTAGTTGGAATTACTTCTTCAAAGCTTGTTGGAAGCGAATATGAGGGCATCGGATATGCCATACCTACTACTACCGTTAAATTTGTTGTTGAAGAGTTAATCAAAAACTCAACTGTAACAAGCAGAGCAAAGTTAGGTGTAAGTTATACCGAAATTGACTCGGTAACAGCTCAAATTAACGGAACAAATATTACAGGACTTCTCATAGCAGAGGTAACCGCCGAAAGCTCACTTTACGGAAAAATCAGTGAGGGTGATATTATAACCGAAGTCAACGGTGAGAAAATCCTTAAGGGTGAAACGGTTCTGGATATTATCGAAGCCTCAAAGCCGGGGGATGTGATATCACTTAAGGTTTACATCTCTCAATCGGATTCATACAAGACTATTGAGGCAGAGCTTGTAAGAGCAGAAAGCACTTCAAGCTATCAAACCGATTCAATACCTAATAATAACCAAGGTGGCGGGGGGACCTTTGATTTCCCGTACGGATATTAATTTTAAGCATTGCAAGAATTTTCTTGCAATGCTTTTTTATTTGACAAAAATTTTACATAAGTTGTTATATAATCGTAAGTAATATAACATTTGGGTGGTGAAGTGTTGACAATTTATTTAGATGTACTTTTAGTAATTAATCTTATTGTGAATTACTACTTGCTTTTATTGACAATAAAATTTAATTCGCTGATACATAAAGGCTGGCGAATAATTTTGGGTGCTACAGTGGGTAGTGTGTTTTCCCTTTACATTTTTTTAGAAATCAACTCAACATTAACCGACTGTGCAGTTAAATTGGCTTGTAGCATTTTAATGATATTAGTGTCTGTTGGATATATGAATATTAAGGCTTTTTTTAGAAATATTATTGTTCTTTTCGGCGTTTCATTCATATATTCAGGCGCTATGATGGCTTTATGGACAGTTTTTAAATGGGAAACTATTATAATTAATAATTCTACCGTTTATTTGGATATTTCTCCATTATATTTAATTGGATTTTCTGTGATTTTTTATTTAATAATTGTAATTACAAAATCACTATTACGAAAGAATTCTATTAAAGCACAACGGTGTAAAGTGGAGCTTATTTTTGGTAAAAGAAAAACTTTTTTAATAGGTATTTTTGATACCGGTAATTCGGTAAAGGATTTATTTTCTGATTCCTCGGTTATCTTTATAAGCCGTAATAATGCCGTTGATTTTTTAGGTGGAGAACCTAAGTGTTTTGAGAATTCATATAGATTACTGCCTTGCAGCACCGTAACAGGCTCAAAATTGCTCGAGGCGGTGAGAATAGATAAAGCGGAAGTAATATTAGATAGCAAAAATATAACACTTTATAAGCCAATTTTAGCAATATCTGAAATTGGTATTGACAAAGAATATTCACTAATTTTAAATCCTGAAATTTTAATGAGTGCGGAGGCTAATTATGTTAAGATTAAAAATCGAAAGAATTGTATTTAATATTATGCTTAAATTCAAATTAATTGGAAGAATTTTTTATATAAATGGTCCAGAAACATTACCGCCTCCATTAACAAATGAGGAAGAGGTTGAACTATTAAGGCGTTTTGAGAGTGAAAAAACCAAGGTGAAAGAGGCGTTGATTGTTCACAATTTGCGGCTTGTGGTATACATAGCAAGAAAATTTGATACTAACACTGCATCAGTTGAAGATTTAATTTCTATAGGAACAATCGGTTTAATTAAGGCGGTTAATACTTTTTGTCCCGATAAGAATATTAAACTTGCTACCTATGCTTCACGTTGCATTGAAAATGAAATACTAATGTATTTAAGAAAAAATTCTTCGAGGGCAGGGGAAATCTCAATTGATGAGCCGTTAAATATTGATTGGGATGGTAATGAACTTCTGCTATCAGATGTTTTAGGTAGTGATAATGAAGATATTGGGAAAAGTATTGAACAGGATGATGAAAAAAAGTTACTGCGCTCTTTAGTAAATGGCTTACCGAAAAGAGAAAAACAGATTATGGAAATGAGATTTGGTTTATCAGGGTATGAAGAGCTGACTCAAAAACAGGTTGCTGATTTACTTGGGATTTCACAATCATACATATCTCGACTTGAAAAAAGAATTATCGGAAAGTTAAAAAAACAGTTTGAAAAGGTATCATAAAAAATATCACCCGAAACTCGGGTGATATTTTTTACATTAAAATTGCAAGAGTAATTGCGAAATAAATTATAAGTGAAATTGCATCAACAATAGTAGTTATAAAAGGACTTGCCATAACGGCAGGGTCAAGCCCTATTCTTTGTGCCACCATTGGCAAAACTGACCCTACGATTTTTGCTATAATAACTGTTGCTAATAAAGTAAGGCTTACAATAATATTTTCTTTGATACCACCAATAAAGGTAGTACCCATTATCCACATATCAAAAATAAGAACTTTAAGAAAATTTACAACCGCCAGTATAATACCACAGAGAAGAGCAACGCGCATCTCCTTAAAAATCACCTTAAAAATATCCTTAAATTCAATTTCTCCTAAAGAAAGCCCACGAATAACGGTAGTGGAAGACTGTCCTCCGGAGTTTCCGCCTGTTCCCATTATCATTGGAATAAAAGCTATAAGAGCAGGGAAGAGCTGTAGTTTTTCTTCGAAGTTTGAAATTATCATACCAGTAAAGGTGGCAGAAATCATAAGAAGTAATAACCAAGGAATACGGTTTTTAACTGTTTCGAATATGCCTAGCTTTAAATAAGGTTTATCGGTAGGTAAAATAGCCGCCATTTTTTCAATATCTTCGGTTGTTTCCTCTTCAATAACATCAATTGCATCGTCTACTGTAACAATACCTACAAGGCGTTCCTCATTATCGACAACTGGTAGAGCTATAAGGTCGTATTTTTTTAAAAGGTTTGCAACAGTCTCTTTATCAGTATCGGTGGTAACCTTAATAATATTTGTACGCATAATTTCCGAAATTTCTTGTTCAGAATTAGCGATTATTAAAGAACGAAGCGTAACCACACCTAGAAGTTTGCGATTAGCATCGGTTACATAACAGGTGTTTACAGTTTCCTTATCAAGCGCAGTTCGGTGGATAATACTGAGAGCTGCACTCGCTGTGATAGTACTGTGGAAATTAACAAACTCGGTAGTCATAACACTGCCGGCGCTATCCTCAGGATATTTAAGCAACTCGTTAATCTCCTTACGCATATCGGCAGAAGTCTGTTTAAGAATACGCGACACAACATTTGCGGGCATTTCTTCGATAATATCAACAGCATCATCAGCATATAACTCATTTATAACTGCTCTAAGTTCTCGGTCGGAAAAACACTCAATAAGTAGCTCCTGTAAATCGGTATCCATCTCAACAAAGGCATCCGCTGCTAAATTCTTTGGTAAAAGTCTGAAAACCTTTGGCAAGACTTCTTTGTCCACCTCTTCAAGCAACGCCGCAATATCGACGCTGTTCATAGTTATCAGTACATCTTTTAAAGAAGTGAATTTTTTATTTTCAATAAGGGTTAAAATAGTGTTTTCAAGTATAATTGTATTATTTTCCATAACGGTTCTCCTTAAAAAATTTGGGGACCTTTGGAAAATCAGAAAAACAAATCTACTGTTTGCACATAAAAGATACAAACAGTTTTATAAATTTATTTTGCTGACGCCCCAAAGGTGTTATACTTCGACTGTCTGCATCCATTATGTTTCACCTCACTATATTAATATAATTATAATAACATTGAAATTGTTAATTGTCAATTTTTTTGTTTTAACCGAAAAAAGTATTTGACATATATATACTAATGTGATAAAATCAAATAGTCTTTGATAGAGGAGCATTACTTCATCAGTAGGTTTTGTGTAAATTTTGGGCAAAATGTTGCAAAATTGAAAGGGAAGGGTGCCGAAGACGGTCTGTGCTCAGGACCGTTCTGGCAGTACGGGTTAATACCTTTACTGTTGTCGCAAAACCTGCGGAGTGCTATCTGATATCTGTATAATTATTTTTAAATTATAGAAGGTAGCAGTTTAGGGTTTTCGCTTAAACTGCTATATTTTTTGGGGAGATGTTTTTATGGTAAAAGTTTTAAAGTTCGGTGGAACTTCTCTAGCGAGTGCAGAGCAGTTTGCAAAAGTCGCAGAAATTATTAAGGCCGAAAAAGAACGCAGATATGTTGTTGCTTCCGCTCCGGGTAAAAGATTTTCTGATGATATTAAAGTAACGGATTTACTCATTTCCTGTGCTGAGGCTTTACCCAATATTGATGCTGCCAATAAGATATTTTCGGATGTTGAGGAAAGATATAATGATATTATCCGTGATTTAAAATTGGATTTTTCACTTGAAGAAGATTTTTCCCTTATTAAAGATAATTTTTCTAAAGAGGAAGTTTTCGATTATATTGTTAGCCGTGGGGAATACCTTAATTCTAAAATTCTTGCAAAATATTTAGGCTATAAATTTATTGACGCCGCCGACTGTATATTTTTTTCAGAGGATGGAAAGGTGAATTTCGAAAAAACTTATAAAGCAATTGCTAAAATGGCTCATTCAGCAGAATACGCTGTTTTTCCGGGCTTTTACGGTATGAATTACAATGGACTTGTTAAAACCTTTTCACGCGGTGGGTCGGATATTACGGGCTCTATTATAGCCGCAGGAATAGGCGCAGATATTTATGAAAACTGGACTGATGTATCGGGCTTTTTAATGGTTGACCCGAGAATTGTTGAAAATCCGAAGCCAATAGCAGAAATTACCTATAGAGAACTCAGAGAGCTTTCATATATGGGTGCCACTGTTCTTCACGAGGATGCTGTTTTCCCTGTGCATAAAGCCGGTATACCGATAAATATACGTAATACTAATAAGCCGTTAGATAGTGGCACAATGATTGTTAAAAAAGCAACTAAGTCCTCTAATTCATCAATCATTACAGGTATTGCAGGAACCACAGGATTTTCCGCAATTTATATTGAGAAGGATATGATGAACGGTGAAATCGGTTTTACCCGCAAGGTTTTAGAACTGCTTGAAAACCGTCAGATTAACTTTGAACATCTGCCATCAGGTATTGATACTATGACTATAGTGCTTAAATCCAGCTATATTGCAGACTGTGAGCACGAATTACTCGAAGAAATTAATAAAGCCGTTAAGCCCGATTCTTTATATGTTTATGACCATTTAGCCTTAATTGCCGTTGTTGGCCATGGTATGCAGAAAAGTAAAGGTACCGCTTCGAAACTATTTTCAGCGCTTTCTGATGCAGGAATCAACATTCGTATGATCGATCAAGGTTCAAGCGAGTTAAATATAATTGTTGGTATTAATGAGGAAGATTATAAAAATGCCATTAAGGCAATTTACAGTAAGTTTGTTTTGGAGAATGAATAATGATTTGCGATAATATTAAAATTAATTCAAGCGGAATTTTAGAGTTTGCAGGGCAGGATACAACTGCACTTGCAAAAAAATACGGAACACCGCTCTATCTGCTTGATGAAGACCGTGTAAGATATAATTGCCGAACCTATTATAACGCTATGAAGAGGGCATACGGCGATAATTTTGCTGTTCTTTATGCCAGTAAGGCAAATTCCTTTAAGAGAATTTACAACATTGTAAATGAAGAGAATATGCACATTGACGTTGTATCTTCGGGTGAAATTTTCACTGCTTTAAAGGCAGGCTTTCCGCTTAGTAAAGCATATTTCCACAGCAACAATAAAACCGACGAGGACGTTGAGTTTGCTATTAAAAATGGTGTCGGTTATTTCGTTGTTGATAATGCTGAGGAGCTAAATGTAATTAATGAAACTGCAAAAAAGTTTAATAAAACCCAGAATATACTTTTAAGATTAACTCCCGGTATAGATACTCATACATACGAAGCGGTTAATACAGGAAAGGTGGATTCTAAATTTGGTACCGCTATTGAAACGGGACAGGCAGCCGAAATTGTGAAAATAACTTTGGATTTTTCTAATATTAAGCTTTGCGGTTTTCACTGCCATATAGGTTCAATGGTATTTGATTCCGATACATTCCTACGCGGAGCCGAAATTATGCTCGAATTTATGGCTCAAATGTATACAACCTACGGTTTTGTAACCGAGCAGCTCGACCTGGGCGGCGGCTACGGCGTAAGATACCTTGACACCGACGAAACAATTGATATTGCCGAAAATATTATGCAGGTTGCGGATTTTATAAAGAATAAAACAGCTGAGCTTTCAATTAAAATGCCAAAGGTGCTTTTAGAGCCCGGAAGAAGTATTGTTGCTGATGCCGGTATGACTCTTTATACTGTTGGTACAGTTAAAAGAATTACAGGTTATAAGAATTATGTTTCGGTTGACGGCGGTATGACTGATAATCCGCGATACGCGCTTTATGAGTCGCCTTATACTATTTATATCGCAAATAAGGCGGATAGAGAGGCAACTTTAAAGTGCGATGTTGTGGGAAGATGCTGCGAAAGCGGTGATATTATTCAGCCAGATGTTACACTTCCAGAAATCAAACGCGGTGATATTTTAGCCGTTTGCACAACAGGTGCTTACAACTATTCTATGGCAAGTAATTACAACCGTATCGGCCGTCCACCCGTTGTAATGCTTAGAGATAATGACTATTATCTTGCAGTTCGTAGAGAGACTTTAGAAGATTTATTAAATTGCGATTTATAACAGTCATAAAATTTATCCTCCAGTCATACCTTTTACCAAAAGGAAAATGACCGGAGGATTTTTTATGGAAACAAAAACTAATATTTATAAGGACATTGCCACCCGCACAGGCGGAGATATTTATATAGGCATTGTAGGTCCTGTAAGAACAGGGAAATCAACTTTTATCAAACAGTTTATGAAGAAAATTGTCCTTCCGAAAATAGACGGTGAATTTGAAAAGGAGAGGGCTAATGATGAACTTCCTCAATCCTCTTCAGGCAGGACAATTATGACTACCGAGCCGAAATTTATTCCTGAAAATGCAGTAAAGATTAATCTTGATGAAAATACGAATTTCAGAGTAAGGTTGATAGATTGTGTTGGATATATAGTTCCAAGTTCACTTGGATATATCGAAAATGAGCAACCGCGAATGGTTATGACACCTTGGTATAACGAGCCAATCCCATTTAATATGGCGGCAGAAATTGGGACTAAAAAGGTTATAACAGAACATTCAACTATAGGCCTTGTTGTAACTACCGATGGTTCAATAAGTGATATACCCCGCGAAGAGTATGCTGAGGCAGAAGAAAGGGTAATAGGTGAACTGAAGGAAATTAATAAGCCTTTTATAGTTATTCTTAACTGTTTAGATCCTTATTCAGAAGCGTCCCGAAATTTAGCCTCAGAGCTATCCGAAAAATACGGCGTATCTGTACTACCTGTTAGTTGCTTAGAGCTTACTGAGGATGATATAAAGGAAATTTTGAGTAAAATACTCTATGAATTTCCGATTAAAGAAATTGATATCGGCTTCCCGATGTGGATTAACTCACTACCGCTTGACCATTGGCTTCGCTCAAAAATTACACAAACAGTAATGGTTTCGTGTGATTCTGTTAGTAAAATAAGTGATGTTAATGATTTCAAATGCAGATTATGCGAGAATGAACATATTGAAAACACGCGCATTAAAAATATTGACCTTGGGAACGGCACAGCCAATGTAAATGTAAGCATTAATAAGAATCTGTTTTATAAAATACTTGAGGAATCAACAGGAATTAAAATTAACGGCGAAAACGAGCTTTTATCAACCTTAATTGAGCTTGCCCAAATGAAAAAGGAATATATGCGAATTAAGGACGCTCTCGATGAGGTTGAGGCAACGGGTTACGGAATAGTGATGCCATCTATTGAAGAATTAACCCTTGAAGAGCCTGAAATAATGCGTCAGGGTTGTAGATACGGAGTAAGACTTAAAGCGTCAGCACCATCTATTCATATGATGAAGGCCAATATTGCTACCGAAGTAAGCCCCATAGTTGGCTCAGAAAAGCAAAGCGAAGACCTTATTATGTATTTACTTAAAGAATTTGAAGAAAATCCTGTTAAAATATGGGATTCTAATATCTTTGGCAAGTCATTACACGAACTCGTAAACGAGGGACTTCACGCAAAGCTTGCACACATGCCGAGTGATGCGCGTATCAGGCTCCAGGAAACCCTTGAAAGAGTAATTAATGAGGGATGTAACGGTTTAGTTTGCATAATTTTATAACAAAAAGCAAGTAGGGTAGCCTACTTGCTTTTTTCGGTAATTCACAAATAGTTATTTAATCTTTTCGTGAAATTTCGGCTGAATAAATGCCACCGGAGTTAAAATATTGCTGCCTTGAAAACATTCTAGTATTAGTTATTATTATCATTATTTTTTGGAGCTTTGACCTTTGCTAATGGGTTGGCATTTATTGCTTTTTCAATTTGGCTGTTTGCAACATGAGTGTATATTTGGGTAGTACCTAAATTTGCGTGTCCTAAAATTTCTTTTAAAACCCTTACATCAACATTTCCTTGCTGATACATAAGTGTCGCTGCAGTATGGCGCAATTTATGGGCAGAATATCCCATATCACCAAGACCTGCTCTATCGAGGTAATTCTTTACTATGTATTGCACTGTTTTATTACTGATTCTGCGCTTATTTCGGCTTATAAATAGTGCATTTTTATAGTTAGCAGGGATACTTTCATTTGGGCGTACCTTTAAATAGGCATTAAGCGCCTCGGTACAAGCTTCATTCAGATATACAACACGTTCTTTATTGCCTTTACCGAGTATTCTTATAGAGTTGTCCGAGCGAATATCGGTTAAATTAAGCCCTACAAGCTCGGATAATCGCATTCCACAGTTAAGAAAAAGGGTTAAAATACAGTAATCTCTCTCGGCATACGTCCCGTTTACTGAATTTAGTAATTTTAGGGAATCCTCTAAAGTAAGGTGTTTTGGAAGTGACTGTCGGGTTTTCGGAGATTCCAACAGCTCTGCGGGATTAACATCTAAAATATGTTCCTGAACAGTTAAATATCTGAAGAAAATGCGAAGGGTTGAAGCTTTGCGAGCACGTGTTGCGGGATTATTATCACGCTCGTTTTTACAGAATACCAAAAATGAATATAGGTCGGTTAATGTGATAGATTTTAATAATTCAACATCAACCGAAGAAATATCGATTTTATCAAACTCAATTTCAGACGATACAATACATCGGGATAATAGGATGTATCGAAAGAAGGTCTGCAAATCAAAAGCATATTCATCTATAGATTTAGAGGATTTACCTTTAATAGTTTCATTATAAGCCAAAAAATTTCTTATAACTAATGGTAACTGTAAAAACTGTTCGTGTTTCAAAATAACAACTCCAACTAAAATTTAAGTTTATTATAAATTATTAATTAATTATAGTCAACAAATAAATACAGTATTAAAGCTGGTGAATAGGCATCAAAACCATGGGAGAAACCCATATCAGCCTATATTAGCCCTAAAACAACTACCCTCAATTATACAAAATATTGATTTTGTATAATTGCAAATATTTCGAGTTAGGGTATCTTCTCCCTAGAATCTATTCTGAACGAATTGCTTTTATAGGATCCAACCTAGCTGCGCGTATTGCCGGTATGATTCCAAACAAAATTCCACAAATCAATGACAATCCCAAGCTTGCGATGACAATATTCCATTGGAATGTAATATTGATTTGTAAAAGCTGATTGAGGATAAGCATGGATAATTTGCTTAGTGTAATTCCACAAATTCCGCCTGCTAAGCAGAGAAAAACAGCTTCTAAGACAAAATTTTGTACGATAATGCATTTTTTAGCTCCAAGTGCGCGGTAAATACCAATTTCTCGTGTTCGCGTTTCGACGGCAGATACCATAGAATTCATGACGCCGATCCCTCCTACGATTACCGAAATCCCTGCGATTCCACTGATTAGCAACGAAATTACATCCATGATAAGTCGGATCGTAGCCATGTCGTTC
>JAZRKE010000083.1:0-53998 GCA_045646145.1 Acutalibacteraceae bacterium
ATTTGGGCGCAAATACAATATGGTATTGACATCTCCAGCTTGTATGGTCTAAACTATTTATGTCTTTTTCTTTCACGATAAAGACCTCCTTGATATTTTAGTTGTGTGGTCGGCAAACCACTTCTACTATACCAAGGAGCTTTTTTCTTGTCTACTCTACTCCTCGCTAAAAGCTATTTTTTTGCCCCCCTGTAGAACAGGGGGGTAACTTTGTCACGGACAAGATCACCAAGAGCCGAAGTCATAAGACCTCGGCTCTTGGCTTTATAGGGATATGGGGATGAATATGGGCAACAATAAATGTTTTAACAGATTTTAAGCTGTGGCGAATCGCCGGGCTCACTGTCTGTTGTGGACTGCTTCTGAATTCGTATGCGATATTCTATATAGTCCTTGCTTTCCTGTTTTTTGCGGCTGGCTTTAATTCCTGCGGCAACCATTGTATCGATCAATCGGTTAAGGCTGTTGGAAAACAGTCTTACATCGGCAATACCCGATTTTCTTGTGGGTTTTTTGCTATCCTCTGCTTTTGGGGGATTAATTATTTCCTCAATATAATCCTCGCACTCTTTAGCCGACATATTTTCCGCTATCACCTTATCGAGAATCCTTTGACGATTGGACTCCTGCTCGATTCTGATAAGCGCCCTTGCGTGCCTTTCGGTAAGGCGTGCGGCAGTAATCCGTTCGCGTTCGGTTTTATTAAGCCTTAAAATTCTCAGCTTATTAGATAGCGTCGACTGTGCAATACCCAGACGCTCTGCGGCTTCAAGCTGACTTATTCCGTAATCGTTTATCAGTCGGTTAATGCCCTCCGCCTGTTCAAAAAGCGTTAAATCCGTTCTTTGCAGATTTTCAATTATGGAATAGGCTGCCGCCGTTTCACTGTTTACATTAACAACTATGCAGGGCACTTTTTTAAGCCCCGCCTTCTGAGCTGCTCTGAGTCGGCGTTCTCCTGCAATAAGCAGATATCCGTTCTCTTGTTTGCGGACAGTAAGTGGTTGTATTATTCCGTTAATCCTGATGCTCTCGCTGAGTCTGTTAAGCTCGTACTCATCGAAACTCTTTCTTGGCTGATTTTTGTTGGGGGCAATATCCTTTATATTAATGTTTACTAGTCTTTTTTCCTGTTCCTTAAATAACACCATAGAGCTTGCCTCCCTGTGTCTTTATGTTAGCACAGGCCTGTCCCTTTTGCAAGAAAAAGCGTTCGCTAAAAAACGCTCTAAAAACACAAAAACAGCCTTTTTTATAAAGGCTGTTTTGATATTTTTGCGGAATTTCTTGGATATCTTGACGGAGTTTGCGATATCTTTTTTATTTTAATTATTGACCTTTCTCCTATTTGCTCAATTTTTTCGGTAAAAACCGTTGGAGCTTCACCACCAAGAAGCGAAATTGCTCTTTGCGCCTGCTCTATTTCAGCACTTGCCTGAGGTCCCTTAAGACTCACAAAAACACCTCCTGATTTCACATATGGAAGACAATACTCACTCAGAACATTGAGCGGAGCCACGGCTCTTGCCGTAGCAATATCGAACTGCTCACGAAATTCAGCCTTTTGAGCACCCTCCTCGGCACGAAAATGCACCGCGCGCGTATTCTCAATCCCCAATTTTTCTATTACATCATTTAAAAAGGTAATGCGTTTATTAAGACTATCAAGTAAAACCAGTTTTATGTCGGGACGTGCAATTTTGAGCACAATTCCGGGAAAACCCGCACCTGTACCTACATCGATAACCGCCGCATTCTCGGGCACATCTATACATTTAAAAAAGAGCAAACAGTCAAGAAAATGCTTGAAAACAACCTCTTTCGGCTCGGTAATAGCAGTTAAATTCATTTTTTCATTCCACTCTATAAGCAGATTACCGTAAAGCTCCAGTTGTTCAGCCTTACGCTCGTCTATAGCCGCAAAGCCCTCGCACAAAGGCATAATTTCTGATATCGGAAATTTAATCATTTTTATTCTCCCTGCGCTTTTTCTCCAAATATATTGCTAACACCGAAACATCGGCGGGACTTACCCCTGAAATTCGCGATGCTTGACCAATATTACGAGGTAGAATCTTCTTTAGCTTTTCGGTAGCTTCAAGGCGCAAGCCATAAACATCGTCATAGTTAATATCCTGCGGTATTAACTGCTTTTCCAACCTTAACATTTCCTCAACCTGTGCTGCCTGACGGGAAATATATCCCTCATATTTTATTTCGGTTTCAACCTTTTCACAAACACTGTCAGGCAGAATTGGACGCGCCTTATCAAACGCAGCTAAATCATTGTATTTAAGCTGTGGTCGGCGGATAAGCTCATCCATTTTACAACCCGTTGTTATTGGCACCGTACCCTTCCCCAGGAACAACTCCGACAATTCCTTACTAGGTGCTAAGGTTGTTGCCTTAAGTCTTTCTATTTCCTTCTCCTTAAGTGCTTTATTAAGGCAGAATTTATCCCAGGTTTTATCGTCAATAAGCCCCAAAGAGCGACCTATTGGCATTAAGCGCTCGTCGGCATTGTCCTGACGCAGCAGCAGCCTGTATTCACTTCGTGACGTCATCATTCTGTACGGGTCGGCACAGCCTTTGGTTACAAGGTCATCTATAAGTGTTCCTATGTAACTTGAGGCACGGGAAAGTATAAGCGGTTCCTTACCATCAATTTTGAGCGCGGCATTAACGCCTGCCACAAAGCCTTGAACAGCCGCCTCCTCATAACCCGAAGAGCCGTTGAACTGACCTGCACCATAAAGCCCATCAAAATCTTTAAATTCGAGGGTTTCGCGCAGTGCCAACGGATCAATGCAGTCATACTCTATAGCATAGGCGTTGCGAATCATTTTAACCTTTTCAAGCCCCGGAATAGTGTGATAAAACTCTATCTGCACCTCTTCGGGTAGCGACGAAGACATACCCTGCAAATACATTTCTTCGGTGTCGGCACCGCAGGGCTCAACAAAAAGCTGGTGTCTCGGCTTATCGGCAAAGCGCACCACCTTATCCTCAATGCTTGGGCAATAACGCGGACCTATCCCCTCAATATCCCCTGCATAAAGCGGTGAACGGTGAAGGTTCTTCATTATAACCGCCTTGGTTTCATCGGTTGTGTATGAAATATGGCAAACCACACTGTTTTCGCGTGTTTTTTCGGTTGAAAAACTAAAGGGCACAATTTTTTCATCGCCCTGCTGCATTTCCATTTTAGAAAAATCTATACTCGCCCTATCCACCCTTGCAGGTGTTCCCGTTTTAAAGCGGCGAAGCGGAAGACCTAATTTTTTAAGCGAATCGGAAAGAAACACCGATGGAAACTGACCGTCAGGTCCACTTGAAAAATTAACTTCTCCCACGAAAATTCTGCCGTCTAAAAAGGTTCCAGTAGCCAGAATTACCGCACTGCATTTATGCTCGGCTCCAAGCCTTGTTTTAACTATCCAACCGCCGTTTTCTCTATAAATCTCGGTAACCTCAGCCTGTTTTACATCTAGGTTCTCCTGTTTTTCGGTGGCGTGCTTCATATATCCGCTATAGGCGCGCCTGTCTATCTGGGCACGGAGCGAATGAACGGCGGGACCTTTACCTAAATTAAGCATTCTCGATTGCAGCATATTAGCATCTGCCGCTTTGCCCATTTCACCGCCTAAGGCATCCAATTCGCGCACTAAATGCCCCTTTGCAGTGCCTCCGATTGAGGGATTGCATGGCATATTACCTATCCAGTCGGCGCTGACGGTGAACATTATCGTCTTTTTGCCGAGTCTTGCTGCAACAAGAGCCGCCTCAATTCCAGCGTGTCCGGCACCGACAACGGCTATATCATATTTTTCAGCCTCGTAACTCATCTAATCCCTCTATTTTCCAACACAAAATCTTTCAAAAACTTCATCGGCAACGGCGTTTGTAACCCGTTTGCCCGTAAGCGAATACAGGTGCGCCAGAGCATCATCAATCAACACCCCTACAGCATCGACCGTAATCCCTGAGGTTATGGCGCAAAGTGCATCATCCACGGCACCCTTTGCCTTTAGCGCACAGTCTCTTTGCCTCTCACTTCCAAGCACTGCGATATCGGCACTAAGGTTCGCCGCACCTGTAATTTCGGCAATTTTTGCCTCCAACGCCTCACTGCCTGTCCCATTTTTTGCCGAAACAAAAACGGTAGGCAAATCCCCGAACACCGACTCCTCAAACGGCACCGCTATATCGTTTTTATTAAGTACAGCTATGGTGTTTTTATTCTTTATACCTTCAATCAGGTCCAGGTCATCGCTATCAAGCGGACGGGATAAATCAAATACAGCTAAAATAAGCTGAGCCGACTCGCTTTTCTCCTTAGCCCTCTCAATTCCTACACTCTCGACCATGTCGTCGGTTTTGCGAATTCCCGCAGTATCACTAAGCCTTAGTGTAATATCTCCAACCATAACGGTATCCTCGATAATATCACGAGTAGTTCCCGCAATTTCGGTAACAATAGAGCGTTCCCGCTTTGCAAGCAAATTCATAAGGGTGCTTTTCCCTACATTCGGCTTACCGAGAATAACGGTGTCTATCCCTTCTCTGAGAACCCTGCCGTTATCGTAATCGGATATCATTTTATCAAGGCTTGCCGATATTTTTTCAAGATTAGCCGTAAAATTTTCATTGTTAAGCTCGGGTATTTCCTCATCGGGATTATCGTTAAAAAATGCAACCGATGCCGCTAGCGATAAAAGTGCTTTCTCTGTTTTCTCAATTTCACGGCTTACCTTACCCTCAAGCGCCGAAACACTGAGCTTGAGTTCCCCTGCGCTCTGCGCCGAGATAACCCCCATAACCGCCTCTGCCTCAACCAAATCAAGTTTACCGTTTAAAAAGGCACGTTTTGTAAATTCGCCCGGTGTGGCCGCTATAGCACCGCTCTCAAAAATTGCGCGGAGCACCCTCTTTACAACATAT
Source organism: Acutalibacteraceae bacterium (assembly GCA_045646145.1). Lineage (GTDB taxonomy): Bacteria > Bacillota > Clostridia > Oscillospirales > Acutalibacteraceae > SIG565. Next base: position 4,942 of record JAZRKE010000083.1, read on the forward strand.
CTACCACCGTGAACGCTTATTTCCACAACATCCTCACCCGTATAGCTCTTAGGAGCCGTGAATTTAAGTGCAACGGCACTGTCAATTTTAACACCGTCGCTTATAATTTCGCCGTAAAGCGCCGAATAACCCGATATATCGGATATTCTTTTGCCGGAAAAGGACCTAAACACACTGTCGGCAACGCCGAAAGCATTATCCCCTGAAATTCTGATTACACCGATTGAGCCTTCGCCCACAGGTGTGGCAATAGCAGCTACTGTGCTGTTCTGCACCTAAATCACCTCCGAAACTGTTGTTTTCTAATATTTAATAATAACACATATGCCCTAACTTTTCAATCAGTAAAAAAAGCAAAAATTATTAACTGTAGCCCTTTATTTTTGCAATTTGTTGTGATATAATTTATTATGTATATTTGTAAAGTTATAAAGGAGGGTGCCAAATGAGAAAAGTATTGCTTTTTATGTGCGTTATCGGTTTAGTGTTAGGGCTGTCCGCATGCGGACTGTCCGACGGTAATGCCGACACCCAACTTTCTCCACCGGCGCCTTCAGGAGAAATGAGAAATGTGTGGGAGGTGCTGAAGGAATCAGCTGGCTCCGATATAACCCTTAAATACCCCGCTCGTGGAGAATATCGTTCAGCGATAATCGCAAAAGACCTTAACGCAGACGGCACCGAAGAGGCTATTGCTTTTTACAGCACAACCCTTGATAATGTTACCACTATGCACATAAGCCTTATCGCAAAAAGCGGCGAGGATTGGATATCAGGCGGCGATGCAACCCTTGTTGCAACCGAAGTTGAAAAGGTTGAATTTGCCGATATTAACGGTGACGGTGTTTCCGAAATAGTTGTTAGCTGGAATGTTTATTCTACGGTTGAGAAAAGCGTTGGTGTTTACTCTGCCGAAGGTAGCGGCCTTACCACGCGAATTCTTGAAAGCCAGACCGCCTACATCTGTAAGGATTTTGATTTCGACTCTAACCCCGACATTCTGATAATAAACTGCGATACCAAAAAAGGGATTTCCACCGCAAAATTATTTGATTTAACCGAGGACGGTGTTAAGGAAGTAGGTAGCTGCGCACTTGATGCGGCAGTAACCGAATATTTAGAGCCTGTAACCTTTTCACTCGGTACCAAATCGGCCGTTTATATCGACGGAATAAAGGGAACCGGAATGATTACCGAAATGCTGATTATTGAAAACGGAACCATTTCCAATCTCTCGTATTCTGACAACCATAATACCGCATTTGACACCCTCCGTTCTTCTTCTGTGCCGATATTGGATATTAACGGAGACGGAAATTACGATGTGCCTATTTCATATATTCTGACTCAATCAACCAATGCTACGAGTCAGAGCATCTATAAAACCAACTGGTACAGTTATAACGGAGAGGGAGTTGTGCTCACGCTTTCCACGATTATGAACTATACGGACGGATATTTTCTTGAAATCCCGGAAAAATGGGATGCTTCTATTACAGCTTCGGTAAATTCTACCGACAAAACACTTACAATATTCCGCCTTGACACAGATACAGCCACCTCGGCCGAGATGCTTCTCAAAATTCACGCAAGTCCCAAGGACCCCAACCTTGTTTCGACCTATCAGGGAAGCCGAAAAATTGCCGAGAGCGACACCTACAATTACTATATAACCCTTGGAATTTACGAGGGACCTGAAGCCATTACATTTGAAGAACTTAAACAACTGTTTAAAATTATCTTGTAAAGCGAGGAAAAAATGAAAAGAATACTTATTGTTGAAGACGAGGCAGCCATAAGAGAATTTGAGGCCATAAATTTAAGGCGCGTCGGATATCATGTAGTACAGGCAGGCTCCGGTGAGGAGGCGCTAAGCATTTTCGATAATGACCCATTAGGATTTGATATAGCTCTGCTGGATATTTCCATGCCGGGTATGGATGGCTTTCAGTTATGCAGAGAACTAAGGCGCCGCTCGGTATCACTCGGTATTATAATGCTGACCGCAAGAACACAGGAAATGGATAAAATCAGCGGTCTTATGCTAGGTGCCGATGATTATATCACTAAACCTTTTTCACCTACAGAACTGCTCGCACGCGTTGATTCGTTATACCGACGCGTTGATATGCTTAATAACAAACCTGCTACCATTAAGGTAACCGATGAAATCACTCTTGGAATCTTCACACTTAATGTGCGCCGCAGAACACTAACCAAAAACGGCATCCAAATTGCATTAACGCAGATTGAGTTTGAAATTATGGAATATTTCTTCACTAATCCTAATGTCGCGCTCGACCGTACCGACATTCTCAACCGTGTTTGGGGAGATGCCTATTTTGGAGAAGAAAAAATCGTTGACGTTAACATTCGACGTCTGAGAACTAAGATTGAAGAGGATGCCTCAAGGCCCAAATACCTTATTACCGTTTGGGGGATGGGCTATAAATGGGTTTATAATCCCGAATTTTAATTGAATTTTAGAAAATTATGAAAGGAGTAGACCATGGAATTCGAACTTAGGTTTAAAAGCATTGCGTCGCAATGGTTTATGCAGATGTTTTTGCTTGTGGCAGTAGTTATAATTATAGTCGAAGTAATAGTTTGCTCTTTTCTGCGCGCGATAAGCGTTGAAAACGTACGCTCGGTAGCTACCGACTACGCAAGGCAATTCTCTGTTTTAGCCACAGTAAAAAAAGAAGATTTTTATTCTGCCGCGTACCAGTATATTGAGTCATTTGAGTACAAGGATAAGCTTGAAATAGAGATTATTGATGCCAATGGCGTTGCCTTTATCTCATCTTCGGGATTTTTGCCCTCAAATGAGGCTATGCCCGATTATCAGGCGGCGCTCAAATCCACCTCCGGCTCATCTTATTTGGAATCCTTCTCGCCCGACGGTGAGCCGCTTCTGTGCGGCACAATTATGCTTGCGGATTTGGGCGAAGGCTCAAACGGAGCAATCCGTTGGCGTGTATCGCTTAAAAACACCAATGCCTACTGCTTTAAGCTTTATCTTGTTATGATTTCGATAGGCCTTGCAATATTGGGTGTTACAGCCTTTTCGGGTTATTATTTTATAAAATCTATAGTTCGCCCTATTAAGCAGGTAAGCGGTGTTGCCAAAAAGATTGCGGCAGGAAATTTTGATGAAGATTTAACTATTTCGGGCAACAATGAAATCGGCGAGCTTTGCGATAGTATTAATTATATGGCCAGCGAATTAAAAGCGGCCGAAAGTATGAAAAACGATTTTATTTCTTCTGTGTCCCACGAGCTTCGCACACCTCTCACCGCCATTAGAGGTTGGGGAGAAACGGCAAAAATGTCTATAGGTACCGACCAGGAAATTGTGGAAAAGGGACTAGATGTTGTATTAAAGGAATCGGAGAGGCTATCGAGCCTTGTTGAAGAGTTGCTCGACTTTTCCCGCATGCAGAACGGCAAGCTTTCCCTTAATATGCGCCCGTTCTCTCCGCGTGAGGTACTAAGCGAGGTTGCCGATATTTATGCCGAGCTTGCCAATCAGCAAAAAATCAGCCTTGAGTGTGCACTACCTAACGAAGACTGCGTTATCTTCGGCGACCGCGACCGTATAAAGCAGGTTTTTATCAATGTTATTGATAATGCCGTTAAATACACACAGGCAGGCGGTCAGGTGCTGATAGAGCAATGCCAGGAGGAAGGGGTGGCCAGAATTACCGTTAAGGATACGGGTGTAGGCATTCCCGAACAGGATATCGACCGCGTTAAAGAAAAATTCTTTAAATCCAATAAGACGGTGCGCGGTTCAGGAATTGGCCTGGCGGTTGCTGATGAAATCATAAAACAGCACAAAGGCCTTCTCTTTGTGGAGAGCACCGAGGGTGTCGGCACCACAGTTACAATAGCGCTCCCAATTTACGAGGAGCCCGAACAAGAAAATATCAAAGATTTTCCGGAGGAAAGCATTTAATATGGCAAAACAAAAGTATACCTCTATCGGCGGTCAGGCACTAATAGAGGGAATTATGATGCGTGGGCAGGAAAAAACCGCTATGGCGGTGCGCCGCCCCGATGGTGAAATCCAAATTGAATATCTTAACTTTACCCCTATAGCCAAAAAGCACAAGCTTCTCGGCATTCCTGTGCTCAGAGGCGTGGTCAACTACATAGAATCTATGATTTGGGGATATAAGTCGTTTATGCTCTCGGCAGATATTTCAGGCTTTGCTGAGGAGGACGGGGAAAAGCCGAGCAGCACCGCTATGACGGTTATTATGTCGGTGGCTTCTGTTTTAGCGGTAATTTTATCGGTATTTTTATTTATGTATCTGCCCGCCCTCATTTTTGACGGCATCAATTATCTTTTTTCAAGCTCTCTTACACCTTTAGCTGCATTCTTTGAGGGTGTTTTAAGGCTTATAATACTAGTTGTCTATATGTATGTTGTATCAAAAATGCCCGATATAAAAAGGGTGTTTCAGTACCACGGCGCTGAGCATAAAACCATCTTTTGTTTTGAAGCAGGAGAGGAATTAACGGTAGAAAACGCAAGAAAACAAAAAAGGCTGCATCCGCGTTGCGGCACCTCTTTTTTAATTCTTATGATACTTGTGAGTATTCTCGTGTCCTCGGCTATTGCGATTTTGTTCCCTGCGCTTCGGCAGATACGACTTCTTTGGGTGGGTATTAAAATTTTACTCATTCCTCTTATTTGCGGACTCGGCTACGAGCTTATTAAAATTTGTGGCAGATATGACAATGTAATAACCCGAATTATTTCAGCACCCGGGCAGTGGTTGCAGAAAATTACAACCCAAGAGCCTGATGACAGTATGCTTGAAATTGCCATTGCGGCACTTAATGCAGTACTGCCACAAGCAGAGCAAACAGAAAATGAATAAATTGACCATTTTTTCTGCCTATAATCAAACCAAAAAGCTCTTAAAGTCCGCAGGAATTGAGGATTACGCCCTGGAAGCGCGGTATATAATCCGTCATATCACAGGCTATGACAATGCAAAAATTTTAACCAATTATACCGATGAACTCACCCCATTACAGCAGACGGTTCTAAATAGTATAATCGTCCGCCGCTGCACTCACTATCCGCTGCAGTACATTTTGGGCGTATGGCAGTTTTACGGGCTCGATTTTCTTGTCGGTGAGGGTGTTTTAATTCCCCGAGCTGATACCGAAACACTGGTTGATGTTTCTCTTGAGTTTTTGAAGGACAAAAAATCGGCAAATGTGCTCGATTTGTGTTCGGGAAGCGGTTGTATAGCCGTTTCCCTTGCCAAAAACTGCAACTGCTCTGTTATGGCAGTGGAAAATCAAGAAAAGGCCTTTGCATTTTTAGAAAAGAACATTAAAAAACACTCGGCAAATGTAAAACCCGTTTTAGCAGACGTTTTCGAATATGCTCCGATAGAAAAATTTGATTTAATCGTATCTAACCCGCCCTATATAAGCGAGGATGAACTATATCTTATGAACAAGGAAACCTCGTTTGAGCCTAAATCTGCACTCTTTGCCGAAGAGAATGGCCTTATATTTTATAAGCACATTATTAAAAACTACAAGCATATATTAAATTCGGGCGGTATGTTGGCACTTGAGATAGGCTTTAATCAGGCAGACTCAGTTAAAACGCTCTTTGAAGAGAACGGATATCTGGGTATCGGCTGCCGAGAGGACTATTCGGGCAACCAAAGGGTTGTTTTTGGGACAGTAAATTGATTATCATTTAAATATATTCAAAAAAAGGGAAGTGTAAATATGGCAAATCAGGAAAAACAAAAGGCATTGGATATGGCGATTAACCAGCTTGAAAAACAGTTTGGTAAAGGCGCCGTTATGAAGCTCGGAGAAAATATGGGTATGGCTGTTGACCACATCAAAACAGGCTCAGTATCACTTGATCTGGCCCTCGGTATTGGCGGTGTGCCAAAGGGAAGAATTGTTGAAATTTACGGTCCTGAATCCTCAGGTAAAACCACGGTTGCCCTACAGGTTATTGCCGAAAGCCAGAAAACCGGCGGCTGCGCGGCATTTATTGATGTGGAACATGCTCTCGACCCCGTTTATGCTAAAAACTTGGGTGTTGATATTGATTCCCTGCTTGTTTCTCAGCCCGATACAGGTGAACAGGCTCTTGAAATTACCGAAGCGCTCGTTCGTTCGGGCGCTATTGATGTTGTTGTTATCGACTCGGTTGCAGCTTTGGTGCCAAAGGCTGAAATTGAGGGCGATATGGGCGACAGCCACGTAGGTCTTCACGCGCGTCTTATGTCGCAGGGACTCCGAAAACTTGCAGGTGTAATTTCAAAATCCAACTGTGTTGCCATCTTTATTAACCAGTTGCGCGATAAAATCGGCGTTATTTACGGCAGCAGCGAAACCACCACAGGCGGTAGAGCTCTTAAATTCTATTCCAGTGTGCGAATTGATATCCGCCGCATTGAAGCCATTAAGCAGAACGGCGAGATTATAGGCAACCGCACCCGAGCAAAAATAGTTAAAAACAAGGTAGCTCCACCCTTCCGTGAGGCTGAATTTGACATTATGTACGGCAAGGGTATTTCCCATGAGGGCGAGCTTGTTGATTTAGGTCTTAAATTTGAAATTCTCAAGCGCAGTGGCGCATGGTTCTATTATGGGGAGACCCGAATCGGTCAGGGTAGAGATAATGTGAAACTACTCTTTGCCGAAAACAAGGAGCTAGCCGCTGAAATCGAGGCGAAACTGATTGATGCTATGAACGGTACAGTAGTGGAAGAAGCAGCAACTCCCCCTGCCGCCGAGCAAGAACCTGTAGTTCGCCCGAGGAAAAAAATCAACATTGATATAGCGGTTGACGATTAATGGAAATTTCCGCTATACAAAAGCGCCGCGGCCACCTTTTTGAACTGCAGTTTTCAAATAATGAGAGTGTTATGCTCGACCAAAAAACCGCTATTGATAACGGGCTTTTTGTGGGACAAAGGCTTAGTAATACCGAATTACAAAAACTCAAAGAACAATCGGACTACCAAAGGGCTTTTTCAAGGGCGGTTTGGTATATTGAGCAATGTACTCTCAGCCGCCGCGCACTTAAAACAAAGCTTACAAGAGCGAAATTCGGTGAGGAAGTTGTCGAAAAGGTGTTAGAGCGCCTTACCGAGTTATCTCTTCTGAACGATGAGGCTTTAGCCGAGCGTTTAGCCGAGAGGCTCACCGAAAATAACATCTCTTTTAGAGCCGCCCTTTCAAAAATGACGGCAAAGGGTATTGACTACTCTACCGCCAAAGCGGCACTGAGTGCCACCGAGCGCGATACCGAAGCCCAAATCCGAGCCGTTATAAATAAAAAATATAAAAATAAACTGTCCGATGCCGACTCTATCCGAAAGGTTTTTGCCGCTTTGCAGCGACTCGGCTTTGGATATTCTGATATACGCGCTGTTTTAAAAGCATATACCGAAGAATTAGACTATAGCGAGGAAGATTATGGGTTATAAAGTAAGTATGGTGTCCCTTGGATGCCCCAAAAATCAGGTTGATGCCGAGCAGATGCTCTACACACTTAAAAATGCAGGCTTTACTATTGGCGTTCCCGAAGCAGAAGCCGATGCCATTATTGTTAACACCTGCGGTTTTATTGAGGACGCCAAAAGCGAAGCCATTGAGAATATTTTAGAGGCAGCACAGTATAAAAAGGATGGTAACTGCAAGGCGGTTATTGTTACGGGATGCCTTGCCGAAAGATACAGGGATGATGTTACCGCCGAAATTCCCGAAGCCGATGTTTGTGTGGGAATCGGTTCTAACGGCGATATTGCAAAGATAGTGCGAAAAGCCATAGAGAGCAAAACCGAAAATTCTTTTGGGGATAAATGCGCACTTGACCTAAATGCACCGAGGATTTTGGGAGGATACCCATTCAGCGCCTACATAAAAATTGCCGACGGTTGCGATAACCGTTGCACCTACTGCGCAATTCCTGAAATACGAGGTAAAATGCGTTCCCGTAAAATCGAGGATATTGTAAAAGAGGCAAAAGCCCTTAGCAACAAGGGGGTTAAAGAACTTATCGTTGTGGCTCAGGACACCTCCGCCTACGGCACCGATATTTATGGCGAACTCAAACTCCCGGAGCTTTTAAGAGAGCTTTGCAAAATTGAAAAACTGCATTGGATAAGAACCCTCTACACCTACCCCGATAAAATCACCGATGAATTAATAGAAACCATTAAAACCGAGCAAAAACTTGTTAAATACCTTGATATTCCGCTTCAGCACATCAACGATAATATACTGAAAAAAATGAATCGGCGAGGAAGAAAAGCGGATATTATAAATGTAATTGAAAAACTTCGCCGCGAAATTCCCGAAATTACCATTAGAACCACCTTTATTACAGGCTTCCCCGGGGAAACCGATGAGGAATTCACCGAACTGAACGAATTTATTAAGACTACTCGCTTTGACAGGCTCGGCTGCTTTACCTACAGCGCAGAGGAAAACACACCTGCCGCCGAATTTGACAACCAGGTACCCGCGCAGTTAAAGGCTGACCGTCTGGATGCTATTATGGCAGATCAGATGACCATATCAAACGAGAAAAACAATGAAAAAATCGGCAAAACCTATGAGGTTTTAATTGAAGGATGGGACGATTATATTAAATGCTATTTCGGTAGAACAGGCGCGGATGCCCCCGAAATTGACGGAAAAATCTTCTTTATGGCAGAAAAACCGCTCACAATCGGTGAATTTGTTAATGTTCTTATTACCGATTCTATAGAATACGACCTTTTAGGAGAGGCTGTTTTATGAAAAATATGAATCTACCCAATCGCCTTACCGTAGCACGAATTATCACAACACCGATATTTATGCTTTGTCTTTTATGGGAATTTCCGTTTAATAATTTTGTTGCTATGCTCATTTTTATTGCGGCTTCTCTTACCGATTTATTTGACGGACAGTATGCAAGACGGCACAATATGGTTACCGATTTCGGTAAGTTTTTAGACCCCCTTGCCGATAAAATGCTCACCACTGCCGCCTTTATCGGCTTTGTTGCAAAGGGTGTGGGCTATCAGTCGGTATGGATTTTATTTATCGTGCTTTTCAGAGAATTTATGGTATCGTCTATAAGACTTATAGCGGTCTCGTCCGGCGGCAAGGTTATAGCCGCAAACTTCTGGGGCAAGTTAAAGACCGTATCACAAATGACGGCTATTATCTATGTCCTTTTTGCCGAAGGTGTTAAGGGGGCGTTTGATATTCCCTTGCTTCACGCCGTTTTAAATATATTTACCGATTTATTCCTATGGGTTTCGGCTCTTTTGTGTATTGTTTCAGGAGTAATTTATCTCAAAGATAATCTATCCCTTTTAAATCCCGAAAAATAAAGGAGGAAATTTTATGTTTTGTGTACATTGTGGAAAAGAAATAGAAGATGGTGCCGCTTTTTGCTCGTATTGTGGTGAGAACCAAACGGTAGGATCTGCTGAGGCTAACGAGGAAAATCAAATCGCCTCTCTCTTTCATTCGCTTTTTGGTAATGATAATTTCCGCTTAGCCACTGTTTTTTATATTATTTATGCCGTTGCTTCGGTTTTGTCAGGCCTCGTAAGCGACACCTTTGCGGCAGGCAATATCGTTCTGCATATTTTTGTTTTAATAGCACTTTTTAAGTTAAACAACCTAGCAAGGAACGGTGCACCGCTTATCGCCTTTACCTCCCCGCTTAAAACACTTCGCATAATACTTAACGTTTACAGAATTATTTTATGGGTGGGTGTCGGCATATTTGCGGTTTGTGCTCTTCTCACCATTCTGGTCGGCGGTATTGCAGGTTCAGAGTTTGGACAAATTTTTGAAGAGTCATTAAATGAAGCCAACATTTACCTTTCCGACGGTGCGATTTCCTCTTTGGGCGGAATAACTATGTTTATCTTTGGCATACTCTTTATGATTTTGGCAGTAGCCCTTGCTCTTGTCAATGTTTTTATGTTTGGCTCATATTATAAATCAGTTCGCTCGGCAGAGTGGACTGCGGGAACAGGCAACTATAATATAGAAAGCCTCTCCGCTACTTATTCCTGGCTTATTGTTACGATTGTTTTCAGCTCCATTTCGGCTCTATCTGTTTTGACCGATATTAATTTAGCTTCTGTTTTGGAGCTTATTTCCACAGTCTTTAATATTGCGTTTACTGCATTAATACTAAAATTAATTGGCAAATTAAAAAATAGTGGACAAATTGAAAATTTGTAATATAATAAATATATAGTATATTGATGCGTTTATCGGGAGAAGTAGCAAAAACACCTGCTTTCAGAGAATAAGCGGCACGGGCTGAAACCGCTTTAAGCAAGGCTTTTGTGAATTGCACCCATCAGCACACAGGGGGAACAGAATTTTTCCTATTATCTCTGTGCGTATGGCTGCGTTAAAGCCTTTGAGTTCTAAAGTGGAGTGGAACCGCGACTATTCGCCTCCGTAGTGTAAACTACGGGGGCTTTCTTTTTAGAGGTGAAAGATATGTTCAAAAGAATCAGGGAGGATATCAAGGCCGTTAAGGACCGCGACCCAGCGGCGAGAAGCAGTATTGAAATATTTTTTCTGTATCCAGGTGTCAAGGCTATAAGGATGTATAGACGCGCACATTTTTTCTATAAGCACCGAATGTTCTTTATTGCGCGCTATATCTCTCAGCACGCCGCACGTGTTACCGGTATTGAAATTCATCCCGGTGCCACAATAGGCAGAAGACTTGTTATTGACCATGGCCATGGCGTTGTAATCGGTGAGACCGCCGAAATCGGAGATGATGTACTCATATATCAAGGTGTAACCCTCGGCGGTACGGGTAAGGACACCGGAAAACGCCACCCAACCATTGGAAACAATGTTATGATAAGCTCGGGCGCCAAGGTTTTAGGACCCTTTAAGGTAGGCGATAACTCACGAATTGCCGCAGGTGCGGTGGTGCTCGAAGAGGTGCCCGAAAACAGCACGGTTGTGGGTGTTCCTGCACGTGTTGTTAAAATTGGCGGCGTTAAGGTAAAACCCCTTGACCAGATTCATATTCCCGACCCTGTCGCACAGGAAATCTGCCGCCTTGAAATCAAAATTAACGAACTCGAAAAACAATTAAAGGAGAAAAACAATGAAAATATTTAACACCCTAACCCGCCAAAAAGACGAATTTATCCCGATAAAAGAAGGCGAAGCCAAAATTTACGCTTGCGGACCGACAGTTTATAACTATATTCACATAGGAAACGCCCGTCCGCTCTGTGTTTTCGATGTTCTGCGCCGCTTTTTAGAGTGGCAGGGCTACAAGGTAACCTTCGTTCAGAATTTTACCGATATAGATGATAAACTAATCAAAAAAGCCAACGAGGAAGGTATAACCGTTGCGCAAGTGGCTGAGCGCTATATTAAGGAGTTCTGGGTAGATGCTAAGGGTATGAATATCCGCGAGGCTACCGTTCATCCGAAGGCCACCGAAAACATCCCGGAAATTATTGGAATTATTGAGGAATTAATCGAAAAAGGATTTGCCTATGAATCGGGAGGAGATGTTTATTTCCGCGCTAAAAAATTCGGCGAATACGGAAAATTATCACACCAACCGCTTGAGGACCTGGAGGCTGGGGCTAGAATTGCCACAGGCGAAATAAAAGAGGACCCTATGGATTTCTGCCTTTGGAAGGGTGCTAAGGAGGGTGAACCGTTCTGGGAATCCCCTTTCGGTAAGGGCAGACCTGGTTGGCACATTGAATGCTCGGCTATGTCCACAAAGTATTTAGGCAAAACCATTGATATTCACTGTGGCGGACTCGACCTTATCTTCCCACACCACGAAAATGAAATTGCACAAAGTGAGTGCGCCAACGGTTGTGAACTTGCACACTACTGGATGCACAACGGCTTTATTAATGTTGATAACCGCAAAATGTCAAAATCGCTCGGTAACTTCTTTACCGTTCGAGATGTTGCCGAAAAATATGGCTACGAACCAATCCGTTACCTTATGATTTCCTCTCATTACAGAAGCCCCATTAACTACTCGCTTGACATTATTACACAAGCTATAAACGCGCTTGAGCGTCTTTACACCTGCCGCGACCGCCTTGATTTTGCCATTTCTCACGCAGAGGATGGCGGCGAAGCACCTGAAATTCTGTCTTTACGCCGCGAAAATTTCGCCAAAGCATTAAACGACGACCTTAACACAGCCGATGCCTTGGCTGAAATCTTTAATCTTGCACGTGATATTAATCTGCTTATCGATAACGGCGCCAAAAAAGGTGAACTTACTGCTTCTGCAGAGCTTTTTGATGAGCTGTGTAATGTTTTAGGTCTGCTTTATAACCGTAAATCCGAGACGCTTGACAGTGAAATTGAAGAATTAATCTCTCAGCGTACCGAAGCGCGTAAAAACAGAGATTTTGCCACCGCCGACGCTATCCGCGATAAGTTAAAGGAGATGGGAATTGTCTTAGAAGACACCCCACAGGGCGTAAAATGGAGCAGGGCATAAAAAAAGAGCCTTTGGGTAAAGGCTTTTACATAAATGTTTCAAAGAATCACACATTTGGCACCGATGCAATAGTTTTAGCTAACTTTGCCGAAGCCCGAAAAAAAGATAGCCTGGTCGACCTTGGCACAGGCTGTGGTATTATACCCTTTTTAATGCTTCGCGACGGCAATTTAGAGCGCGCCGTGGGTGTTGATATAAGTGATGAGGCGTGTGCTCTTGCTGATACCACAAAAACCGAGCTTTCTCTTAATAAAATAAACTTTATAAACAGTGATTTGAACGATTTGAAGGGAAAAATCGAGTTTGGAAAACACACACTAGTTACCTGTAATCCGCCATACAAGGCAGAAAATGCGGGGCTTAAAAACCCGAATGAGCGCCTTCGCGTTGCTCGGCACGAGGTTGCCTGTACGCTCGAAGATATCATATCTGTAGCCTCAAGGCTTTTGCAGACTTCGGGCAGATTTTGTATTTGTCAGCGTCCCGAAAGAATGGCAGAATTAATAGCTCTGTTAAGAAAATATAAGCTTGAACCTAAACGTCTCCGTCTTGTAGCGCAAAGCGTGGGAAAAGAACCTTGGCTTGTTATGATTGAAGCTAAAAAATGTGCTAATGTCGGGCTCAGAATTTGCCCCACACTCTATATTGAAGAAAACGGTGAACTATCAGCCGAAATGATAAAAATTTACGGAACTTACAAGGAGGCTTACCTGAAATGAGTGGAAAGCTCTATATTGTGGGCACACCAATAGGCAACCTTTCGGATTTATCTCCGAGGGCCATCTCGACCCTCCAAAGTGTGGATTTTATCGCAGCCGAGGATACCCGTGTTACCTCAAAACTTCTTAATTATTTTGAGATAAAAAAACCTCTGGTTTCCTATTTTGAACACAACAAGCGCGAAAAAGGTGAAATTATAATAGGGCGCATTTTGTCGGGCGAATCCTGTGCACTTGTAACCGATGCAGGTATGCCCGCAATTTCCGACCCAGGTGAAGATTTGGTAGCGCTTGCCCACGAACGAAATGTAGGTGTTGAGTCGGTGCCGGGACCTACCGCTCTTACCACCGCCATAGCACTTTCGGGTATGTCAAGCGGCAGATTTTGCTTTGAGGGCTTTTTATCGGTTAATAAGATAAGCCGAAAAGAACATTTAGACTCTCTGCTACATGAAAAACGCACAATGATTTTTTATGAGGCACCCCATAAGCTTAAAAACACACTCTCAGATATGTATGAAGCCTTTGGTGAGCGCGAAATTGCAATTATAAAAGAACTCACCAAGGTTCACGAAACCGTTTTTAAAACAACCCTCACAGGTGCTATCACTTTTTTCGAAGAAAACACACCAAAGGGTGAGTATGTTTTGGTTTTAGCGGGGGACACTTGCGAAGAAAAAACACAATTCACCCTAGATGATGCCGTAAAAATAGCAAAATATTTAATAGAAAACGGCGAAAAGGCATCAGACGCCGCTAAGCAGGCAGCAAAAATAACAGGACTTAAAAAAGGTGATATTTATAAAGCACTTTTAGATTAATTTTGCTTTGTAATTTCACAATTTTTATAATACCACATTAAAATTTCTTTATAGGTACCACCCTGTTTAGCCATATATTCAGCCCCTGTTTGACTCATTCCAACGCCGTGTCCATAGCCACGAACATTAAAATTAAACGATACTCCATCGAAGGATAAATCAAAATTTGCTGAACGAAGCGAGAATATACTGCGTATTTCTGTACCTTTAAACTCCTTTCCACATATGGCAACACTTTTTACGTAGCCGTTATCACGGTGCTGTACTTGGCCTACCCAGTTTTTCGCATCTCCCGAAAGAGTTACCTTATCTTTTAACAAGGTGCCAAACTGCTCCTGTGTCAGACTTACTGTCGACTGATATTCTTTATCTAACAGGTCGCCAATACTATCGCACGACACAAGATAGGGCAATTCAACCGAAAAAACATCTAATATATTTTCGGTTTTTCCTCCCGATATGGCGTGGTAAAGCGCTAAAATAGGCTCACCAGAATAGCTTATATATTCACCCTCAACGCTTTTTATGGCGTTTTTAATTTTTTCGGTGTAGGTTACGGCTTGTTCTCCCCATTTTTGCTGAGCCTCTTGTTCGCTTATATAGTGCTGGTCGGTAGCGAAAGAATCGGTTATATCGTAGGGTTTATCGGCATTTTCTTTTATTTTATAAAGTGCATAGGTGTATGCCGCCACCGCCTGAGCCTTCAATGCTTCCTCACAATATTCTGCCGGCATTTCGGCAGATACCACACCAAAAATATAATCAGATATATTCATCTTCATATTCTGGCCAGTTTCACTGTTTAAAACTGTTATTGTTTCTTCTTTTTTCTCGGTATCAGTATCGGTTGAGGGTGGAATATTGGGCAAGTCCTCTGTTTGTTTGCCGCCAATTGCTATGAGTGGAAGAAAAAGCATACAAAGAATAAGAAGCGCCGCTATAATTACATAAATATTTTTCATTGCATTCCTCTTTTGTTTTTGTTATATTATATTGTGAAACAATTTAAAAAATACTTTACTTTTGTGAGATGATTTTATGAAAATACCCGTAAAAAAGACTTCCGCCATTTGTGCGTGTGCTGCATTAAGCTTTACGGTACTGAGATTTTTACAAATTTTTTTCTGTACCGATGCTGTTTCGGGCTTTTTTAAAAGCGGTTACGAAGATTTGGGCTCAGAACTCAGCATTATTATTTTTGTTTTCATTTTTTTGTCATTTGTTTTCAGTTTTTTCGAGAAAAAGGTTCCCAAGGCTTTTCCAAAAAACAGCTTTTCTCTAAGTATAGGCTCAGCCATTTTGAGCGGTTTCCTGATTGCCGATTTAATTTTGCTTCCTAAGACCTTTTCTCCTCCCTCCTGGCAGACCTTAATTTTTTTAATTACAGGTGCAATAACCGTTTTTCTTCTAATTTTTTCAGCTATTTCTTATTTTTTAAATTTCCCTATTTTTAAAGTAATTCATTTATCCCCAATGTTTTCGGTTGTACCTTTAGTGTTTTTTATTATAAGATCTATTATCTGCTTTGCATTTTACACCGAACTTGCCGTTGTTTCCGAAACGCTTTTCAATATTTGCGCAATACTCTGTATTTTATTTTTACTTCTTTATATTGCCTTTCTTAATAATGGAATTGAACCCGTTAAAACATCTAAAAGACTTCTGCCCCTTTTCGTTTTAGCTATACTTTCCTGTGTTAACATAAGTGTTCCTCAATTTTTTTTATTTGTGTTTGGTTTTGAAAACACCGTACACGATTTTTCTGTTAATAATTTTACCTTTTTAGGTATTCTTATTTATCTTGTAGTTTTATATTTTAATCTTTTTGATGAAAAAAATATGAAAAAAAGAACAAAAAAACATGCAAAGGAAAATCAAATATTCAAACATTAAAGAGTGGTTTTTAATCACTCTTTTTTTATGTCGGTGAATGTCGCAAATATTTATACTATAATAAACTCACAAAGAAAAAAGGTCGCTATATAATATTTATTATATAATATATTAAATATTGTTGAAAACTTTATTAATTTATGTTATAATATTTTTAAATATGGGATAGTATACTTTTTTCTTAATATTTTATAATGGAAGGAAGTTTTAAATTTGCAAATTGAATCTTTAAACGACATTTGGGGAGCCCTTTGTGATCTTTGTAAAGAACAAATCACAGAAATCGCATTTAATGTTTGGTTAAAAGACCTTCACCCTATTGATATGGAGGCCGGTTCTCTCACACTTGGCATTTATTCGGGCTATAAAAAGAAAATTATTGAGAATACATATATGGAGCTTCTTAGTGATAATCTTAAAAAGATTATGGGCGTTAATATAGATATACGTATTCTTGTTGAGGATGAAAACGGAATGGAGAAAAAACCGCCCATTATATCTTCCTATGAAGATTCCTTTACTTTCGATAATTTTATTGTTGGTTCAACTAACCGCTATGCTCACGCTGCCGCTATGGCTATTGCAAGTAATCCCGAAAATACAATGCACTATAACCCTCTTGTTATTTACGGACCCTCAGGTGTTGGTAAAACCCACTTGATGTTGGCTATCAGAAACGAGGTTTTAAGGCGCAATCCCGGTTATAAAGTTGAATATGTAAGAAGTGAGGAATTTACAAATCAATTAATTAAAGCTTTGCAGGACGGTAAACTTGGACTCGGTACAATGGAAGACTTTAAAAACCGTTACAGAAATGTGGACATGCTTCTTATTGACGATATTCAGTTTATCGCAGGTAAAGAGTCAACTCAGGAAGAATTCTTTAATACATTTAATGCTCTTTATGAGAAAAACAAGCATATTGTGGTAACTCTCGACCGTCCTATTAAATCAATAGCCACTCTTGAAGACAGAATTAAAACAAGACTTCAAGGAGGTATGTCGGCTGATATTACACCGGCTGATTTTGAAACACGTGTTGGAATTATAATTAAGAAGGCTTCCCGCCTTGGAATTACTCTTTCTGACGATATTGTTTATGAAATAGCTAAAAAAATTATATCTAACACAAGACAATTAGAGGGTGTTGTAAATAAACTTCAGGCATACATACAGATAGAAAATAAAACTCCTACTGTATCGGTTCTTAATAATTTAATAAGAGACGTTATAAGTGATACCCAGCCTGAGCCTATTAAAATAGAAAGAATTATTGAAGAAGTTGCAAGAAGTTACAGGGTATCAGAAAGTGATATTCTCTCAACCCGCCGTTCTGCGCAGATTGCTTTAGCCCGTCAGATAGCAATGTATATTGCAAGGGAAACCACCGAACTTTCATATCAGGCTATTGGAGAAAGTTTTGGGAAAGACCACTCTACTGTTCTTTATAACGTAGGTAAGGTCGAAGAATTTATAAAAGAAAAACCCTATGAAAAGGAAGTAATTGATGAAATTATTCGAAATTTGAAGTCGGAATAATATCCACAAACTTATTAGTTTTTAACTTTTACTTATAAACAAGGGTGTTAAAAATAATTTTTTCTTTTATTTTTTAACATTTTGCTAATTTTTTATAAACATATAATTTTAGCATTATAAAAGGAAAAATAACGGTTTTCAACCATTTCAACCACTATTATTACTACTTCTATCATAACATTCTTTTAAAAGAGAAAATTTTTTCAAAAAAGGAGAAAATTAAATGATTGTTACAATTGAGAGAGAAAAAATCTTAGAGGCTGTTAATCACCTATCAAGAATAGTTTCAACAAAAACTAGTCTTCCTATTTTAGAAGGAATTTTAATTTCTGCCGAAAAAGGAAAGGTTACCCTTATAAGCTATAATCTTGAAATGGGAATAAAAAAGGAAATTTATGCTTCTACCGAGCAAGAAGGTGATATTGTTATTAATGCAAAAATTCTTGCTGATATTTTAAGAAGAATGGATGGAATAAGTGTTGAAATTTCAACAGATGACCGTTTAATGTGTCATATAAAGTCAGGAGCAGCTAATTTTGATATTATGGGAATGGCAGCTTCAGATTTTCCTGAAATGCCGAGTGTTACAGAAAAAGAAAAAATAATGCTTAGCGGCGAAATAGTTAAAAATATGGTACGCCGAACAATATTTGCTGTTGCTCAAAATGAAGGAACAAGACCAGTACTGACAGGTATAAATATAACATTTTGTGAAGGAACGGTTAAATTTGTTGCAATTGATGGCTACCGCCTTGCTATAAGACAGGAAAAATTAAATATTAATGAAAACGCTAGCTTAATAGTTACAGGAAAAGCTATAGGTGAGCTTGTTAAGTTAATAAATGATGAAGACGAAGATGTTGAAATTTATATAAATGATAATTTGATTTGCTTTAAAACCGGAGGATATTCTTTTATTTCACGTCTTTTAGAGGGTAACTTTGTTGATTATAAAAAAACTGTACCCGAAACATATAAGCAGAGAATTTTTGTTAAAACCCGCGAACTTATTGACACAATTGAAAGAATAAGTTTAGTAATTAATGATACTTTTTCTACTCCTGTAAGATGTATTTTAAGTGAGGATAATATTGTATTCAGCTGTACTTCATCAATTGGAAGAGCAACCGAAAACTTCCCCGTTACACTTGAGGGTGAAGAATTTGAAATAGGTCTTAACAGCCGTTATTTAATAGAGGCTTTAAAAGCGGCGGAATGTGATACTGTTAAGATTGAATTTAACGGTCCTTCTTCAGGTGTTTTAATAAAGCCTACAGAGAATGAAGATTTTCTTTATATGATAATGCCGATGAGGTTAAAATAATGGAGAAAATTATAACAATAAAAGAAGAATTTATAAAACTTGATTCTTTACTTAAATATTCTGGTGTTGCTCATACGGGTGGACACGCAAAAATGCTTATTTTAGATGGAATTGTATCGGTTAATAATGAAGTTTGTATTCAAAGAGGTAAAAAAATAAGAAGCGGAGATAAAGTAAAGATAGAAGAAACAGTTTTACTTGTTAAATAAATGATTATTAAAAATATTGAAATTAAAAATTTCAGGAATATTGAAAATATCTGTTTTTTTCCAAGCAGAGAAATAAATATAATAAGCGGAGAAAATGCACAAGGTAAAACAAATTTAATTGAAGCAATTTGGTTTTTCACAGGTGCTAAAAGCTTCAGAGGAATAAATGATAGTGAAACTATAAAAAAAGAAACTGAAAAAGCTAATTTAAAATTAGAATTCTTATCTTCCTTAATTGAAAATACTGCAGAAATTGAAATTAAAGATAAAAAAAAAGCTAAATTAAACGGAAAAACACTTACTTCACCCACTTTTTTAGCAGGAAATTTTAATTGTGTTGTATTTTCTCCAGATGACCTTAATTTTGTTTCAGGTGCACCAAATTTAAGACGCAGATTTATAGATATAGCTATAGGTCAGCTTTATCCTAAATATATTGATATTCTCCGTGAATACACAAGAGCAGTAAAACAGAGAAATAATATATTAAAAGACAGTATAAAAGATGGTTCACTTATTTTTTTACTAGAAGATTTTGAAAAAATAATAGCAAAAGAAGGAAAAAAAATAATTGATTACCGAAAAAAATATATTGAATATTTAAAGCAAACAGCAACAGAAATTTATTCGGGAATTTCTGAACAAAAAGAAAAGTTATCGGTTGAATATCTTAGTACAGTAAAAGAAAATTTTGAAAATGAATTAAAAATTACCCGTGAAACCGATAAATTCAGAGGTATTACAAGTATTGGACCTCATAGAGATGATATAATTTTTAAAATTAATAGTTTAACTGCAAGAGAGTTTGCTTCACAGGGACAAAAGAGAAGTATTGCTTTATCTATAAAACTTGCAGAAGCAGAAATAATAAAAAAAATTACAGATAAACAGCCGGTTATTTTACTTGATGATGTTATGAGTGAGCTTGATAAAAGCCGACAAAATTATATTTTAAATAAAATAAAGGGAGTTCAGGTTTTTATTACCTGCTGTGATGAGGAAAATTTCAAAATTTTAAAAAATGGAAATATTATAAGAATTAAAAACGGAGAAATAATTTAATGTATTTACATTTAGGAAAAGACACCGTTATTAAAGAAAGTGATATTATAGGCATTTTTGACCTTGATACTTCAACAGTTTCAAGACACACAAGAAAATACCTTAATATTGCAGAAAAGAAAAAAGAAACTGTAACTGTTAGTTATGAATTACCTAAATCTTTTGTGGTTTGCGCAAAACCAAAAAGTAAAAATAAAAAAATTTATATTTCTCAAATATCACCGTTTACATTACTTAAAAGAAGTGAAAACGTGTTTGCAGAAATAAAAGAATAGAAGAGGAAAGAGAAAATGTCTGAAGAAATTAAAAGAACGGTAGTAACAGAAAATTACGATGAAAATTCAATTCAGGTATTAGAGGGTTTAGAGGCTGTACGAAAGAGACCGGGAATGTACATAGGCTCGACAGGTGAGAGAGGTCTCCACCATTTAGTTTATGAAATTGTGGATAACTCTATTGACGAAGCCCTTGCAGGCTATTGTGATAAAATAACGGTTGAACTTTTAGACGACGGAATTATACGCGTTACCGATAACGGACGAGGAATACCTGTTGGTATAAATGCGCAAAAAGGTATACCCACCGTTACGGTTGTTTTCACAATTCTTCATGCAGGCGGTAAATTTGGCGGTGGCGGATATAAGGTTTCAGGTGGACTTCACGGTGTTGGTGCATCGGTTGTAAATGCACTATCCTCATGGCTTGAAGTAAAGGTTTGTGATGGAGAGAATATCTATAAACAACGATATGAAAAGGGTAATATTGTAACCGACCTTGAAATTATAGGAAAGGGTACAAAAACCGGTACCACAGTTACATTTAAGCCTGACCCCACAATTTTTACCGATACTACCACATATGATTATGATACATTACTTAACCGTTTGCGTGAGCAGTCTTTCCTTAATGCAGGTATAAGAATAGAACTTAAAGATAAAAGAACCGATATTTTTGAGCCCAGAGAGGATGAATTCTATTATGAAGGCGGTATTCGCTCATATGTAGATTTCTTATTAAAGGGTATAAAGAAAGAAGCTCTTAACAGTGAGGTTATCTATTTATCTGGTGAAAAGCAGGATGAGTCGGCAGAAATTGCACTTATATGGTCGACTGCATATGATAATAAAATAATGTCATTTGCAAACACACTTCACACTATTGACGGTGGTACACACGAACAGGCATTCCGCCAGACAGTTGCAAGGGTTGTAAATAAATATGCTCATGATTTCAAAAAACTTAAGGTTGATTCAGATAACCTTAAGGGTGAGGATATAATGGAGGGCTTGGTTGCAGTTGTTTCGGTTAAACTAAGCGATGCTCAGTTTGAAAGTCAGACAAAAGCAAAGCTCGGTAATACGTCAATCGGTACACTTGTAAGAAATATTGTAAACGATAAACTATATCAGTATTTAGAGGAGCATCCGGCAGAAGCAAAGATAATTATTGAAAAAGCTATTGCTGCTTCAAACGCACGCGAAGCCGCACAGAAAGCAAGAGATGCTTCAAGAAATAAGGCAGGTATAGGCGGAAAATCAAGAATGCCCGAAAAACTGACCGACTGTATATCAAATGATGCCACAAAAACCGAAATATTTATAGTTGAGGGAGATAGTGCAGGAGGCTCAGCAGTAGAAGGCAGAAACTCTACTTATCAGGCAATTCTCCCACTTTGGGGAAAAATGCTTAACGTTGAAAAAGCACGGGACGATAAGGTTTACGGAAACGATAAATTAACACCCGTTATTGTAGCACTTGGTACAGGGATTGGCGAAAATTTTGATATTGAAAAGCTTCGCTATGATAAAATTGTTATTATGGCCGATGCCGATGTTGATGGAAGCCACATCAGAACTCTTTTACTCACATTTTTCTTCCGCTATATGCCCGAGCTTATTGAAACAGGACATATTTATTTAGCACAGCCGCCGCTTTACCGTATATCAAAGGGTAAAAAGCATTTTGACGCTTTTACAGATGAGGAAAAAGCGAAATATATAGAAGAACTCGGTGGCAGCGCAGATGTTCAGCGTTATAAAGGTCTTGGTGAAATGGACCCTGATCAGCTTTGGGAGACAACATTAAATCCTGAAGTAAGAACAATGTTAAGAGTTACTATGAACGATGCTGCCTTAGCAGATGAAACCTTTACAATGCTTATGGGTGAAGAGGTAGAGCCGAGAAAGCAGTTTATTGAAGAAAACGCAGTTTTTGCGACAGATTTGGATATTTAAAGAAAGGGGAGTGCTAAAATGGCTAAACAGGAAAAGGTTTACTGGCCGGAAAACAGTGATACAAATATTGTTCCGGTTGAAATAGTAGATGAAGTTAAAAGCAGTATGCTGCAGTACGGAATGAGTGTGCTTGTGGGCCGCGCGCTGCCCGATGTGAGAGATGGATTAAAACCTGTTCATCGACGCATACTTTATACCATGTATGAAAACGGATTAACACCCGATAAGGCATACCGAAAATGTGCCGACACTGTAGGTTCGGTGCTGGGACGTTACCATCCGCACGGAGATAGTTCTGTTTATGATGCTATGGTGCGTATGGCACAGGATTTTTCTCTTCGTTATCCGCTTATTGACGGGCACGGAAATTTTGGTAACATAGACGGTTACCCTGCCGCCGCATACCGTTACACCGAGTCAAAAATGAATCGACTTTCCCTCAATATGCTCGATGATATTGATAAGGACACGGTTGATTTTACACCTAACTATGATGACCGCTTAAAAGAACCCACAGTTTTACCTGTTCGTTTTCCGCAGTTACTTGTTAACGGCTCTAGCGGTATTGCTTTTGGTATGGCAACCGAAATTCCGCCCCACAACTTAGCCGAGGTTATTGACGGTATGTGCTGTCTTATAGATAACCCTGAGGCTGAACTTGAGGAAATTTGCCAGTATATTAAAGGACCTGACTTCCCCACGGGCGGAATTATTATGGGCAGAAGCGGTATCCGCGCCGCATATGCTACGGGTAAGGGCAGAATAATAGTAAGAGGTAAAGCCGAAATAGAGAAAAAGGATAATGGTAAATTCCGCATTATTATTACCGAGATTCCCTATAAAGTTAAGAAAAAGGACCTTGTTAAGAAAATTTACGATTTAGCGGCAGATAAGCGAATTGAGGGCATTGACGATGTCGTTGACTATTCCTCAAAGCGTGATGGCGGTATAAGAATTGTAGTTGATATAAAGAGGGACGCCAACCCACAGGTTGTGCTTAATAAACTTTATTCCTACACCGAACTTCAGACCACCTTCGGTGCTAACCTTATTGCTATTGTAAACGGTAAGCCGCAAATTTTAACACTAAAAGAGATGCTACAGAACAGTATCGATTTCCAGTGTGAAATAATAGAGCGCAGAACTCGTTTTGATATGAATAAGGCGCGTGAACGCGCACATATTTTAGAGGCTCTCAAAAAGGCAATAGATTTTATTGATGAGGTAATTTCAATTATCCGCACATCTAAAACCATTCCCGAATCTAAGGAGAGACTTGCGGAGCGCTTCGGTTTTGACGATGTTCAGACTACCGCTATTGTTCAGATGCAGCTCGGAAAACTCGCAGGACTTGAAAAACAGAAAATTGAGGATGAACTAAAAGAAAAACTCGATTTTATTAAGAAATGTGAAGAAATTCTTGCCGATCACAAAAAAGTTCTTGATATTGTTAAGACCGATTCCTTAAATCTTCGTGATAAATTCAGCGATGACAGAAGAACCGAGATTACAGCCGTTTCGGGTGAGGTTGATATTGAGGACCTTATTCCGCGTGAACAGGTGGTTCTTACTAAAACCCAGAACGGTTACATTAAACGTATGCCGAGTGATGAATATGAGGTGCAGAACCGCGGCGGTAGAGGTATTCGCGGTATGACAACAAGGGAAGATGACATAGTTGAGAGTATGTTTATCTGCTCTTCACACGATAATGTGTTAATGCTGTCCACTCTCGGCAGAGTTTATAAACTTAAAGCATATGAAATTCCTGAGGGAAGCCGTACTTCAAAGGGTATGAATATTGTAAATATTCTGCCGCTTATGGAAAACGAACGAATTTGCGGAATTCTGCCCTGCAACGAGATGGACCAAAACCACTATTTAGTTGTTGTAACTAAGAACGGTACAATTAAAAGAACAAGTCTTGATAACTATCTTAACATCCGAAAGACAGGAATTATCGCAATTTCTCTTGAAGAGGGCGACCAAATGGCATTTGCTGCAATAACTAACGGAGAAAACGAGCTCATTATTGCAACGAAGAAGGGTATGGCTATTCATTTTGATGAAAACGATGCTCGTCCTATGGGTCGCTCGGCCCACGGTGTTCGCGCAATTAAACTGCGCGAGGGCGATGAGGTTGTGGCGATGAGTGTTTGCAGTGAAAATACCGTTTTACTTACCGTTACCGAAACAGGCTACGGAAGAAAGAGTAATATAGCAGATTACCGTCTGCAGTCGCGCGCAGGTAAAGGTATTACCAACTATCGCACCGATAAGTACGGCGATGTTGCTGCTGTTTTAGAGGTAACCGATGACGATGATATAATTATGATAGCATCAGACGGTGTTATTATACGTGTTCCCGTAGCGCAGATCAGCACCTTCTCGCGACCCGCAAAGGGTGTAAGGGTTAAAAAGGTAACTGAAGGTGTTAAAATACTGTCTGTTGTTGTGAGTGAGCACAACGAGGAAGAAATTACCGATGTTCCCGAAACGGCAGATATTGATGCTGCATCGGTAGAATCTGAGGAAATAGATACTGAAGCGACAGAGGAGTAATTTTAGTGTCGGAATATTTTGATTATAATGGATTTGAGGAGATTTCGCCTGAAATTATAGAAAAACAAAAGCTACGCCGCAGCGCTAATGCCTGCGGCTTGGGACTTATTACACTTTTTGCCGTTATGTATTTTTGGTCCTTTGTCTACTTTAGAATGACCGTTATATTCGGGATACCCGTTAAAGAAGCTCTGAATATAGCTACCGACCCATTTTCTTCACAGCTTATCGGTATTGTGGTATCCGCAATAATGGTAGTTTTACCGTTTTTTGTGGTAGCATTAAGCATGGGACTTAAATTTTCAACCGACATTTCCTTTAAAAAGGTGGAAAATGGGCTTTTCTTGCCCTGTCTGTTTTTTGGTATTGGAATATGCTTGTTTTCGAGTTTTTCCGTAGCTTATGGCGGACAGCTTTTTACAATTTTCGGCATTGAATTTCCAAGTCCGGAAACAATTTTCCCAAAAGGCATCTTTGGAATAACATTGTCGATAATTTCCACAGCATTTTTTCCTGCGTTTTTAGAGGAATTAGCCCTCAGAGGCTTTGTTTTAGGTTTATTAAGGCGTTTTGGTAATACCTTTGCCATAGTTTGCTCAGCGGTGGTATTCGGTGTTATGCATGCCAACGCCGATCAGATTGTGTTTGCATTTTTGGTAGGTCTTGTTTTAGGCTTTATAGCGGTAAAAACCGACTCTATCTGGTGCGCTATAGCGGTGCATTTTGCAAACAACTTAATTTCAGTAACACTTTCGTACCTATCGGTTGAGGAAGAATTGTTATCTTCTCTGCTTTTAGTGGTTTTATTTACTGTTTTAGCACTGTTGTGCGTGTTGGCTGTGATTGCTTTGCAGAAAAGAAAACCTGACTTTTTCAAAATAGAAGAAGTTTCAAAAACACCCAATTCGCAAAAAATCAGGTGGTTTTTAACAACGCCCACCATTATTATAAGCATTATAATTTCATTATTAATTGCATTTTTTGTGCGATAAAATAATAAAAAGGTGCTCTGTGCACCTTTTTATTTTAGGAGTTTTTATGGATAGAAAATTTATGGATTTAGCACTAATTCAAGCTAAAAAAGCAATGCTTGACGGAGATGTGCCCGTAGGGGCTGTTGTTGTTAAGGATGGCGAAATATTAGGTGTGGGCAGAAATCGCAGAGAAAAAGATAATAATGCGGTTGCACACGCTGAAATTCTCGCAATTCAAGAGGCTTGCCGCACTTTGGGCGACTGGCGTCTTGACGGTTGTGAATTATATGTTACCCTTGAGCCCTGCCCTATGTGTAGTGGGGCTATAATAAACGCAAGAATAAAGACTGTAATTTTTGGCGCCTATGATACAAAGGCAGGTTCTTTAGGCTCGGTTGCCAACTTTATAAATCTGCCCTATTCCTTTACACCTGAGGTTTACGGGGGCATTTGTGAAAATGAGTGCCGAGAAATTCTAACAGAGTTTTTTAAAGGGATACGGTAATGAAGGAGAAAATAGGGGAAATCTTAAAATGCGCCGATATTCGTGAGTGGAGAGTCGCTGATTTTAAGAGTGTGGAAAATTCTTTACTCGAGTGCAGAGCTAAAAGCAGAATACCCGATGGTGCTCGGAGTATAATTATGGCAGCCTTTCCCTATAAGGTAGAGAATGCACCACCTACAAACATCAGTCGCTATGCCGCTGTGCCCGATTATCACGAGGTATGTGGCAGAATGCTTAAAAAAGCAACAGAGATGTTATCGGCGGAGTTTCAAAATTATAGGTTTGAGTATTTTTTAGATAATTCACCCATACCTGAGGTAGCCACCGCTAGTGCTTGCGGCTTGGGTTGTTTAGGCAAAAACGGACTTTTAATTCATAAAAAGTACGGTTCTTACGTTTTTTTAGGTGAAATTATTACTGATTTAAAAATTGATGCCGAAGAGACTCACGAAAAGTGTCTTGATTGTGGACGTTGCATTTCCGCTTGTGATAACATAACCTCAAAAGAAAACTGTCTATCGGCTGTAAACCAGCAAAAAAAGGCTTTGACCCATGTGCAGATGCAGCGCATAAAGGAGTCGGGTAGCTGTTGGGGTTGTGATAAATGTGCCGAAGTTTGCCCAATGAATGAAAACAGTGAAAAAACCTACATAAAAGAATTTTTAGAGGGCTATAGAAATGAATTCACTTTGTCCGAAAACCGTGAGGGCAGAGCTTATAATTGGCGCGGCAAAGAGGTAATAGAGCGCAATTATAGAATTATTAAGGGCTCTAATTAAATTCATTTCTTTTAATAACACCGAGGGTGTATAGCAAAACTCCATAAAGCGAGAGCGATAAGACACAAAAAATTATAATTTTAATTATAGGCAGCAATGTAAATGTGCTAAAAATACAATTAAGCACAAAGCAGACTGCCAGGCCGACAAATGTGGGCAAAATTAAAAAATCAAGATATCTAATTTTTAGTTTTGCGGTTATAACGAGCATACGAAAATGCAAAACCGCCGTAAAAATATTACTTAAATACATAATAAATATGAAGCCGTTTAAGGCAAAACGGGGCAGAATTAAGAATATAAGCAAAAGTCGGATACCGGAATCTGCTACCGAATATCGAAAGGTAACAGCTTGCTTATCAAGTCCTTTTAGCATACCGTCGGCAATGCTGTCAATATACATAAGCGGGGTTAAGGGGGCCAACCATTTCACAAAGGTGCCAATGGTGGCATCGTTATAGAGAAGAATTCCCAGTTCTTCACCGCAAAACCAAAAAATAAAACCCACTATAAGAGATATAAGGGTTGTAATTTTAAGGGCGGCAAAAACCGTGCTCTTTAGAAGTGTTTGGTTTTTTCTTGCCTTAGCCTCGGAGATTTCGGGAATAAGAAGCAGAGATACTGCGCTCAGAACTGCCGAGGGAAAAAGTATAAGAGGCAGAGCCATACCTTTAATTATACCAAAGCCTGATAAAGCCGCATTAGTAGTCATACCCCCAAGCACCAAAAGACGTGGCACAGCAGTGCTTTCTGCCGTTCGCAAAAAGGTGCTTAAATATCTGCCTGAGGTTATAGGGATGCTTATATTAAGCAGTTTTTTTGTGATATTGTTGCCGTGCTCTGAAGTTGAAGTTATACCCTTTAAATCAAAAAGATACATAATATACAAGAGCGCACTTGCTACCGCCTCTGCTGCGGCATCGCCTATAACTATAGCTACGGTAGCCGTTGTAACGTTGATTTCAGGGTTAATTAAAATAAGCGCTGCTGTAACAGCTATTCTGACTACCTGCTCGGTTATCTGCGATACGCTTGAGCCCATTGCTTTGCGCCGTGCGATAAAATAACCGCGAAAGCACGAGCAAAGACCAATAAAAATTAGTCCTACCGATAAAATTTTTACAGGTGTGGCAGCTCTGGCGTCATTAATAAAATAAATCGATATTAAATCGGAACCGAAAAACATTACTGTGAAGCATATTGCGGCCGCAATCATGGTAAGTGTTATACCTTTTGATACAATTTTTTTAACTCCGCCACCGGATATGGCGAGCTCGTCGGTTACAAGACGGGTTACGGCGGTGCTAAGTCCTGATGAAGCAAAGGAAGACACACATATATATACCGACATTATTATTTGGTAAAGTCCTATTGCCTCGCTGCCAACCTTTGCTGATAGCCAGATTTTAAAAATCATACCCACAAATCTTAAAATCAAAGAGGTTATGGTTAAAATAGCGGTGTTTTTAATAAAAATTACTCGTTTCATAGTAAAATCTATGATTTTTTAAGCGTTTATATTAATATAACTTTTAAATTAATAATATTTTTAAGGAGGGCGGCTTATGAAAGGACCATTGGCGGACAGAATAAGACCAAACGATATTTCTTTCGTGTGTGGACAAAGGCATCTGCTTGGTGCAGATAGAGCGCTCAGACGCATAATTGAATCGGGCGAGATACCAAACCTGATTTTTTATGGACCGTCAGGCGTTGGAAAAACAACGGTTGCTAACATTATTGCCAAAAAAAGCGGCAAAAAACTATACCGTATGAATGCAACGGTGGCTTCAACCGCCGATATTAAGGCGGTAATTGACAGTCTTGATACCATTGAGGGTATGAACGGAGTGCTGCTCTACCTCGATGAAATTCAGTATTTCAATAAGAAACAACAGCAAATCCTGCTTCAGTACATTGAAAGCGGGGACATTACGCTGATAGCGTCGACGACAGAAAATCCCTATTTTTATGTGTATAATGCCATTCTCAGCCGTTCCACAGTTTTTGAGTTCAAGCCTCTATCGGTAGAGGATATTGTAGAGGCTTTAAGGCGTGGAATCGCTCTTGTTGAAGAGGAGAAAGCCTGTAAGATTACTGTGAGCGATGATGCGGTTTTAAAAATCGCCCGCTCTGCTTCGGGGGATGTCCGTAGAGCCCTTAATACCCTTGAGCTCTGTATTTTAACAGGGGAAGCCGTGGAAAACGGAATTTCGGTGGATGTTTCTACAGCCGAGCAATTACTTGCCGGTAATTCGGTTAGATATGACCGAGAGGGAGATGAGCACTATGATGTCATTTCGGCATATCAGAAATCGATGCGCGGCTCAGACCCTGATGCCGCAGTGTTTTATCTCGCGAGGCTTTTAGAGGCGGGGGATTTACAGAGTGCCTGCAGGCGTTTGCTTGTCTGTGCAAACGAGGATGTCGGTCTTGCCTATCCCCAAATAATACTAATCGTGAAGGCGGCGGTTGATACAGCTTTACAGGTAGGTCTTCCCGAAGCGAGATTACCCCTTGCAAATGCGGTAATATTGGTGGCGCTCAGCCCAAAATCTGTTACGGCTCACGACGCAGTGAATGCGGCTATGGCAGATATTCGGTCGGGACTTACGGGTGAGGTACCAAGACAATTGCAGAACAAGCATTTCGACGGTGCTGATGCCGAAGTGCGCGGTCAGAATTATAAATATCCACACATCTTTCCGAATCATTATGTAAACCAACAATATTTGCCCGATATTGTAAAAAACAAGCGTTATTATAATTTTGGTGATAACGCTACCGAGCAAAAATTCGCTGAATATTGGAGAAAAATTAAGGGAGAATAGCATTGAAAACATATCATCCTCCTAAAAGCACATTGTTCCTTTGGCAAATCAGAATAGTTGTTATGTTAACCACGCTTTTGGCTTTGGTATCTTGGGTCTGGTTTTTAACCGCATACTTTTTACTTATAGCTGCCTTTTTAGCTCTGCTTTGTCTTGCGTTTGTGTTTTTATACCTGCCACAATATTTTAAAAACTATTCATTAACACTGAGCGATAACGCCATTATTATAAAAAGTGGCGTTTTTGTGCACCACGAGCGTATCATGCCTGCCCCTCGCCTTATTTACACCGAACGCTATCGAACACCGATAGCCACAGCTTTCGGTGTTTCGGGGCTTGTTCTTCATGCCACTCGTGCCGTTACCTTCACAGCAGAACTGAGCGACTTCGATACATCCGAAATATTAAAGGAGATGTCGCGGTGAGTATAAGAAAAAAATATTCAGCCCATCCAATAATGGTGGTTTACTATTTAAAGCCGTTTTTATTTGTTTTACTTATTCCTCTTTTTAAGGCGCTTATTGATGCGCTTTTTAAGCAAGAAATTAATGGTGTAATTTTAAATGAAATAGTGTTAACTTTGATAATAGTTCTGTATTCCGTAATCAAGTGGAAACGATTTTCAATCACATTAACCGATTTGACCGTCAAAATTTGCTCAGGTCTTATATTTTGTCGAACAGTAGCTATACCAAAGGAAAAAATTTCATCGGTTCAGACTGTTCGCCACCTCACTGACCGTATTTTTAGCAGTGTTACACTCCGAATTAATACAGAGTCGGGCAGAAAGGGTAAGGCAGATTTCGAGATCAAAGTGTATAAAAAGGATGCTGAGAGTATTACGGCTGAGCTTTTCGAAAGCGAGTGTGCACGGACAATAAAGTTTTCGGCGGTTAGGGTGGCTTTAATGGCTGCTGCTGCATCCTCTGCTTTTACAGGGTTGGTTTTTATAGTACCCGTAATTAAACAGACAGGAACATTGCTCGGTACGGCTGTTGAGGAAATTGTTTTCGCCCGTATAAACGAGTTGAGCGCCACGGTAAGCAAGATAATACCGCCTGTTATTAATACTATTACCATAGTTTTTCTTTTGCTTTATGGTATATCTTTTCTTATTTCATTTTTTAAGTACACAAATTTTAAGGTGCGGCTTATTGATGGCATAATTGAAATTACAAGTGGGCTCATAACACGATTTAATATTGCATTTAAGGTGAAGTCGATCAACAGTGTTATTATTGAGCAGACGCCTCTAATGCGCTTTTTCGGTCGTTATCTTGTAAGGGTGAGCATTGGCGGATATGGCGATAACAGGGGTTACAAATCGGTTGTTATTCCCTCAGCAAGGCGAAAGGAAGTGAAAACACTGTTTTCGCAGTTTTTTCCTAATGTACATGCGCAATCCATGCTCATAAAGCCGCACAAGCACTCACGCCGAAAATTTTACTTTATACCTACGGTATTTTTATTGCTATCTATTGTAGCATACCATATTGTCAAAATGCTTTTTCCTGTTTTTAGCGAAATTCTTACTTTTGCGTTGTTTATTGATATAGTAGTTTTGATTTACTATTATAATCTTGCAGAATATAATGTCAAAAACAGTGCAATTTCGGTATCGGATATACTTTATGCTAAATATACAAGATGGGCATCGACCAGGGAGATGTTCTGTGAGTTACGTAGGGTTGGTGTTATTCATATTACGAAATGGCCTGCTGACCGCAAATACAAGACCTGCAATATTCGTATAACCGAGCGCTCTGAAAGCGCTGAATCAATAACTGTTAAGCATATTTCGTATGACGAAATTAAATCACAAATATCTGAATTTTATATAATTGAATAAAATTATTTTTCAGCGAAACACTAACAAAAAGGGCTTTGCCGGAAAAGGTGTTTTGATGGATTTATTGAACAGTTGTCTATGGGCGTTTTTAATTGGCGGTGCACTATGCAGCATTGGACAGATTTTAATTGATCTAACCAAGCTTACCCCTGCCAGAATTCTTACGGCATATGTGGTGTCGGGTGTCTTCCTGACAGCGATAGGGCTTTACGAGCCGCTTGTAAACTTTGCTAAAGCCGGTGCAACCGTACCATTAACCGGCTTCGGATATAATCTTGCCAAAGGAGTAGAGGCTGCAATAGATGAACTCGGTCTTATAGGTGCTCTTTCAGGCGGGCTTACCGCAACATCGGCAGGAATTGCAGCAGCAATAGTTTTTGCCCTTATAATGGCTCTCGTATTCAAACCCGGAGATAAATCATAATATGTTTCACGTGAAACATTCCTACGCTCAAGCAGGTGTTTTAGGAGTGTTTCTTTTTTAGATAACTGAACAATCCCCCCTTGTAGAAATAAAAATACTGTGATATAATTACAGTAGAAACAGTGGAAGGGATGCAATATGTCTAAAATCATTGCTATAGTGAATCAAAAGGGCGGTGTAGGAAAGACGACTACCGCCGTAAATTTAGCCGCCGCAGTAGGAATTGCAGGTAAAAAGGTGCTGTTGGTTGATGCGGACCCTCAAGGTAATTCAACCAGCGGTTTCGGAATAAGTAAGCGCGAGGTTGCTTTTTCTTGCTATGATTTGCTGATAGGAACACAAAAAGCACGGACTGCCACGCTTGCTACTACCTTTAAAAATGTTGATATTATTCCCGCAAATATGGATTTAGCAGGAGCTGAGGTTGAACTTATTTCAATAGAAAATCGAGAGGCACAGCTCAAAAAGGCACTTTCCCTGATACGCAGCGACTACGATTATATATTTATTGACTGTCCGCCGTCTTTGGGACTTATTACCATAAATGCCTTGACGGCTAGTGATACTGTGCTAGTTCCCGTTCAGTGTGAATATTATGCTATGGAGGGGCTATCTCAGCTTATGTCAAGCGTGCGCCAGATAAAGCGCCTTTACAACTCGGGACTTGAGCTGGAGGGTGTTGTACTTACTATGTTTGACAGCAGGTTGAATTTAACTCATCAGGTGGTTGATGAATTAAAGAAGTTTTTTGCAAATAAACTGTATAGCACAACAATTCCGCGTGCGGTAAGGCTTTCAGAAGCTCCAAGCTACGGAATGCCGATACAGTATTATGATAAACGCTCAAAGGGAGCAAAGGCTTATGACGAGCTTGCTCGTGAAATGATAAAAAGAAACGGAGGCAGGTAAATGGCAGTTAGAAAGGGTGGACTCGGCAGAGGACTTGACGCGCTTTTTAATGAAAATGCGACAGATAACAACGTTGCCATTGAAGTAAAACTTGTTGATATTGAGCCGAATAAAGAGCAACCAAGAAAGAGTTTTGATAGGCAGTCGCTTGAAGAATTAGCGGCAAGTATCAGAGAGCACGGACTACTGCAGCCGATAGTTGTAAAGCCGCTTACAAACGGTACATACCATATTATTGCGGGTGAACGCCGCTGGAGAGCGAGCAGAATTGCTGAATTAGAGCGTGTTCCCGTTATTATAAAAGATTTAAGCGAACAGGAAATAATGGAGGTAGCGCTCATTGAAAACCTACAGCGCCAGGACCTGAATCCTGTTGAAGAGGCGTTGGGCTACAAAGCACTGATAGAAACGTATAAACTTACTCAAGAGCAGGTAGCAGAACGTGTTGGAAAATCGCGTGTTACAGTCACAAATGCGCTGAGACTCTTAAATCTTGGTAAGCGTGAACTCGAAATGCTGAAAATGGGTACCATTACCGCGGGTCAGGCAAGAGCGATACTTTCCGCTGATGACCCAATGCTAAGAGAACGCATTGCTGATATGGCGGCGGACGGCGCATCAGTGAGAATGCTTGAACAGGCGGTTAAAGCGGCAAAACATAGCCGTGAGAACGCCAATCACAATTTAAACAACAGCTTTTACACAGAGGTTGAAATAGCGCTTAAAGAGGCGCTTCACCGAAAGGTAAAGGTTGTAAAACTCGGAGAAAATCATGGTATGATAAGCCTTGAGTTTTACGGGGATGAAGAGCTGCGCGACATAGCCGCAAGGCTTGGCAAAAACCATTAAATTTAAAAACGTTTCACGTGAAACATAGGAGGAATTTTTATGAGCAAGGCAGTATTAGATTACATTGAAAACAACTGGGATTCGTGCGAAAACGAAAACCGCGAGGATATAGAGGCCGGTATGGCGACATTATACGGTCTGCCATATCCCTATTCAATTCCTGCAGTAGGACATTTCGATGAGCTCTACTATTGGGATACATATTTTGCAAACCAAGGACTTGCGCTTTCAAACCGTTGGCAGCTTGTTAAAAACAATACCGATAACGTGCTTTATATGATAGAGCGCTTCGGCTTTATGAAGAATAGCAACCGTTTTTATCATTCGGGTCTTTGCCAGCCGCCCTTTGCTTCGAGAATGGTAAAGGAAACGTTTGAGCATTATAAGGATAAGACCTGGCTTTACGGTGCTTTCCACACACTAAAGAAGGAATATAACTTCTGGATGACCGAGCGCATGACACCTATCGGACTTAATCAGTACGGCGGTAAAAATGTAGATAAGCCTGTAGACGTAAAGGCAGGGGACTTTATACGCCGCGCCTGTAACGGTCAGCAGCCCGAGGGTAAGACACTCGAGCAGGTTGTTGACCACTATATGATTTGCTGTGAGTCGGGTTGGGACTGTAATCCCCGTTGGGGCTTTGAGGGCTGGAACTATGTTCAGGTTGAGCTCAACTCTTTGCTTTATGACTGGGAAAAGAATATGGCTTATTTCTCAAGTGTTTTAGAGATGGGCGAAGAAGAAAAGTGGGAAGCCGCCGCCGCAAAGAGAAAAGAACTTACGTTTAAGTATCTTTTAAATAAAGACGGAATTCTCATTGACTATGACTTTGTAAATAACAAGCACTCTGAAATTTTATCTTCCTGCTCGTTGTATCCGATGTTTGTAGGTCTTGCAGAAAAGGAAGATGCTGAAAATATGGTTAAGAATATGGCTCGTTTTGAAGTAGAACACGGTCTTGCTTCGTGTGAGTATAACAAATATTCCGATACCCATTCTTTCCAGTGGAACTATCCTATCGGTTGGGCTTGTCAGCAGCACTTAGCTGTTAAGGCGCTTGATAACTACGGTTACAAGGAAGATGCTAAGCGTGTTGCATTAAAATACAAAACGCTTGTTGAAAAGGTGCATGCCGAAACAGGTAAGCTCTGGGAAAAATATAACGTGGTTGAGGGCTCAAATCAGGTGCTCTCAAAAGAACGCACCGACAGTATGCCCGCAATGATGGGTTGGACTGCTGCGACATATCTTACCTGTAAGAGATATTTAGAAGAGGGCATAATATAAAAAATGGTAATTTTTACCATTTAGGAGGTAGCTATGAAAGGTATTATTCTTGCGGGCGGATCGGGCACACGCCTTTATCCGCTTACTATGGTAACGTCTAAACAGCTTTTGCCTGTTTACGATAAGCCTATGGTGTTTTATCCGCTATCAGCCCTCATGCTTGCGGGAATTAAGGATATACTTGTAATATCCACCCCGCAGGATCTGCCGAACTTTGAAAGACTGCTGGGTGACGGCAGTCAGTACGGCATAAATTTAAGCTACAAGGTTCAACCCTCACCCGACGGACTCGCTCAAGCCTTTATTTTGGGTGAAGAGTTTATCGGCAATGACGCTTGCGCTATGGTGCTGGGAGATAATATTTTCTATGGTAATGGTTTTGGCAAGAATCTGCGTGAGGCGGCGGCAAACGCCGAGGAAAATAATAGAGCCACAGTTTTCGGTTACTATGTAAACGACCCCGAGCGCTTTGGAATAGTTGAGTTTGATGAGTTGGGCAGGGTAATATCGGTTGAAGAAAAGCCCCAAAAGCCTAAGAGCAACTATGCGATTACCGGACTTTATTTCTACCCTTCGGGCGTAGCTGCCAAGGCGAAGGAAGTAAAGCCCTCAGACAGAGGTGAACTCGAAATCACCACCCTTAACGATATGTATTTAAAAGAGGATATTTTGGATGTTCAGCTGCTTGGCCGCGGTTTTGCGTGGCTTGATACGGGCACAATGGACTCTTTGGTTGAAGCGTCAGACTTTGTGCAGATGGTAGAAAAGCGGCAGGGCATAAAAATTTCGGCTTTGGAGGAAATTGCCTATTTAAAAGGCTGGATAACAAAAGAAAAACTTCTCGAATCGGCTGAAAAATATGGAAAATCACCTTATGGCGAACATCTCAAGCGAGTTGCCAACGGTGAACTCAGATATTAGAGGTATTTTATGAAGATAATTGATACTAAAATTCCTGAAGTCAAAATTATAGAGCCCGATGTTTTCGGCGATCACAGAGGCTACTTTTTTGAAACCTGGTCGGAGGCGAAATATGCAGAGCTTAACTTCCTGCCACGCCAGGATAATGAGAGTTTTACGGCAAAAAAAGGTACACTTCGCGGACTTCACTTTCAGCAGAGTCCTATGTCTCAGGCAAAAATAGTGCGCGTAGTAAACGGAGCGGTGCTTGATGTTGCGGTTGATTTGCGCAAGGGTTCACCCACATATAAACAGTGGGTGGCGGTAGAACTAAGTGCTGAAAACAAGCGTCAATTTTTTATTCCTCAGGGCTTTGCGCATGGCTTTTTAACCCTTACCGATGATGTAACATTTTGCTATAAGGTTGATAATCTTTACTCTAAAGAATGCGACCGATCGGTGCGCTTTGATGACCCAGAAATAGCGGTTGAGTGGGGCATCACTGACCCGATTCTGTCAGATAAGGATTTGTCTGCTCCAAGGCTCTCTGATAGCGACTGCAATTTCATATACAACAAATAAAGGAGAATTTCTATGACCATTATTGTTACCGGAGGCGCTGGATTTATCGGAAGCAATTTCGTATTTCATATGCTCGGAAAGTATCCCGATTATCGCATTATCTGCCTTGATAAGCTAACATATGCGGGTAATCTGTCAACTCTTGAGCCTGTAATGAAAAATCCGAATTTCCGTTTTGTTAAAGCGGATATCTGCGACCGTGATGCTGTTTACAAGCTTTTCTTGGAAGAAAAGCCCGATATGGTGGTTAACTTTGCGGCTGAAAGCCATGTTGATCGCTCTATTGAAAATCCCGGGATTTTCCTTGAGACTAATATTATGGGAACGGCGGTTTTGATGGACGCCTGCCGCAAATACGGTATAAAACGCTACCATCAGGTATCGACCGATGAGGTTTACGGCGATCTACCACTTGACCGTCCCGATCTTTTCTTTACCGAAAACACCCCTATTCACACTTCAAGCCCATATTCGTCCTCTAAAGCGGCGGCAGATTTGCTTGTTATGGCATATAACCGCACCTACGGGCTGCCTGTGAGCATAAGCCGTTGCTCGAATAACTACGGGCCATATCATTTTCCCGAAAAATTAATTCCGCTTATGATAGCCAATGCGTTAAATGATAAGCCGCTTCCGGTTTACGGCGAGGGGCTTAATGTTCGCGACTGGCTCTATGTTGAGGACCACTGTAAAGCAATTGATTTAATTATCCACAAGGGTAGAGTTGGTGAGGTGTATAACATTGGCGGCCATAACGAAATGGCTAATATTGATATAGTGAAAATTATTTGCAAGGAACTCGGCAAACCTGAGAGTCTTATTACCCATGTTGGCGACCGCAAGGGACATGATATGCGATATGCTATTGATCCGACCAAAATTCACAGTGAGCTTGGTTGGTTGCCCGAAACTATGTTCAAGGATGGTATAAAGAAGACAATTCAGTGGTATCTTGATAACCGCGAGTGGTGGGAAACTATTATTTCGGGCGAATATCAGAACTATTACGAAAAAATGTACTCTAATAGGTAGGAATAAAATGAAAGTTTTTGTAACCGGTGTTGGCGGTCAGTTAGGCCATGATGTTATGTGTGAGCTAAAGCGCCGAAACATTGAGGCTGTAGGCACAGATATAGCCGAAAATTATAGCGGCATATCGGGAACTGATGTCGAAAATATGCCGTATGTGAGCCTTGATATAACCGATAAGGCGGCGGTAAACAAGGCAATTGAGGCAATACGCCCCGATGCCGTAATTCACTGCGCTGCATGGACTGCGGTTGATGCCGCAGAAGCGGCGGAGAATCGAGAGAAAGTATGGGCAGTAAATGTAAACGGCACTCAAAATATAGCAAACGCCTGTAAAAAACAGGATGCCAAGATGATTTACATTAGCACCGATTATGTATTCAGCGGTCAGGGCACTGAGCCTTGGGATGCCGACTGTAAGGACTTCGCTCCGCTTAATGTTTATGGAGAAAGTAAGCTATACGGTGAAAAAGCAGTAGCCGAGACGCTTCAAAAGTATTTCATTGTACGAATTGCGTGGGTATTTGGACTTAACGGCAACAATTTTATTAAAACAATGCTGAATGTCGGCAAAAAGTTCCCCGAACTTCGCGTTGTTAACGACCAGATTGGAACACCGACCTATACGCTCGACCTGTCGCGCCTACTTGCCGATATGGTGGAAAGTGAAAAGTATGGATATTATCACGCTACAAATGAAGGTGGATATATATCCTGGTACGATTATGCCTGTGAAATTTTCAGATGTGCGGGATATACCGTAAGGGTAACCCCTGTTACAACTAAGGAATACGGCATATCCGCTGCAGCAAGGCCCTTCAATAGCCGACTGGATAAATCAAAGCTATCAAAAAACGGATTTGCTCCTTTGCCTGATTGGAAGGATGCTTTAAGCCGATATTTAAAGGAAATTGTATAAATAAAAAAGGAATCTAGCGGGAAACCATATAGATTCCTTTTTTAATCAAGACAAATACTTAGCAATAAATCATATTTAATAAGTAGGCTTCATATAATTTAACAGTCCATATAGGAGTTGATTTGTATGAGGTCTGCGGCAAGCTCAAGAGCGATAGTTTTAGGAGAATATATAGCCGAAACGGGTGCTACCGTACGCGCCGCCGCAAAGCAGTTCAGGGTTAGTAAATCCACTGTGCATAAAGATGTAACCGAAAAACTCAGATACATCTCCCCCTCGCTATATGATGAGGTACGGCAGGTGCTTGAACGAAACAAGGAGGAGCGGCATATTCGCGGAGGCGAAGCCACCAGAAGAAAGTATAAGGGTGAATAAAGGAAATAGAGAAATAAAAAGAACGGTCAAACTGACCGTTCTTTTTGCTATTCTATAACCGGAGTGCCCGTTGCAACATTTTTAATATTGCTTACAAGTTTTTCGTATGTTGTTGATGTTATAAGTCCCATTGGCACACCGTTCATTTCAATCTGATAACGTCCGCTTGAATACGGTTTATATGAAAGAACCGTGTCGGGCGAGCCATTCGAATGAACAAGCGTTATGGTAAGGGAAGTATCCTTAATCTCTTTTGAGTCCTGTTCAACAGGTGCCATAGTGATAAACTGGCGATAGAAAGCCTTGAAATTATCAATATCCAACTCGGTTTCACCAATGAACGCCTTGTAGACTTCGCCTTCACTTTCATAAACCGTTTTAAAGTCATATGCTGAGCCATCCGCAAAGGCGGCTTTAAAGTGAGAAAGGCCTGACAGATTTTCAATCACGATATAAGAGTTATAAAAATCACTTGCTTTAGAGTTGGCAAAGGTAAGTGATGATGCGGCAATTTTATGGATTAATCCGCCGTAAGTGTCTATAGCGGCATAAAAATTGTCATCAACCTTTGATGCCAAAATCGTATAGCGGGTATCCGCAACCGAAATTGTAAGTGAGATATCGGGATTGTCAAGCCGGTAGTTTTTAAGAGTATCGGTATCGGGGTCAAATGCATATGCGCCGGACGAAGTAATACCGCTTGATAAAAGGTTTGCAAGCTCGGTTATTTTATCGTCATCACCTATTCTTAAAAATGGCGAAGTGATTTTATACGAAAAATATGCATTCAGAGCTTCGTCCTCTTGCATCTCGATTTTCAAAGGAGGATCATAGTTTTGGCCCGAAATGGTAATGTAATCGAAATCGGTTAATTTGTCGCTTGTAAAGTAATTGGCATTATCTTCGGTTTGCACAACACCCGAAAGGCCGCTTGTAGTTGCAAAATCAATTGCACTTACACCTATTAAATCGCTGATATCGTTTTTAACCAGATAAATCTTATCGCTGCTTGACAAACTACAATAATAGCCTAAATTTGCTGGGGCAGAATTACCCAATTTTACTGTTACCTGTGAGAATGCCTCGTTTCTCGGATAAAGTGTTATGGTAGTTTTTGGATCATCAAGACCATAATCCGATGGGGAACCTGTAAGCTCCTTGCTTGCTTCCAGAACGGCTGCATCTGACACGGCAGATTGTATTGCCGATGAATCGGTATAGGCAAGATTAACACCATCTATTGACCATGAAATATCAGAGGAGCTTTCGGTTTCGGTAAGGGTGGAAATTAAGGTAAGGCTGGTATCGTCGGTTTTAATTTCAACCTTTTCAATATTATCGGAATCGATATCCAGTATATTAAAAGCAACGGGAGTGGTTTCGTCATCTTTTTCGGGAATAAACTTAATTACCGCCACTGTAGTTCCAGCCACAATAGCCACTGCCAGAAATGCCGCCAATAGTTTTTTCCACGGCTTTCTGTTTTTAGGTGTCTTATCTTCGTGAACTATGGGGGCTGAAAAGATTGTGGATTGTTGTGAATCTGTATTTGTGTTATCTATATCGAAACTCATCGGTTTCTCCTCCTCAGCCAGATAATAACACCTGCGGTGATGAGCAGAATGGGAACAATTATCATAAATATAATGCGTATGGTAACGGCGCCAGTTTCACTTATCTGATCCGCAAAGGATTCCACGGTAACAGTCTTATCTAAAAAGAGAAGCTGTGAATCGGTATCAAAACCGGCTGTAACAATGGCGGTGTTTAAAGCCGCTTCCATATTGCCGAGCTGTGAAAGCTGTGCCCATTGAGAATAGATAAAATCAAAGGTCGAGAATGCGGCGACGTAGCTTGATTTAAGCTCATCTCCCACAACATCTGAATCGGTAGTAACAATTAAATTCGGATAGCTTTGCTGTGTTAAGTCGGAAGAAGGTGTCCAGTCGCTGTCAATTCCCAAGGGAGCGGCAACAACGGTGTCTGAAGTTGATACAACAACGCCAGTTTCCTTGGTTGAATAGGTTTCATATGCAGCCGACATAGGCAGGTTATGTCCGAGAATATAACTTTTTGCTTCATTTGCTATTTTTAAAGAGGATTCATTATTGAAGGCTACAAGTGTTGTCGGGTCTCCCGAATAGTGATTTGAGGAATTGGTTTCGTAAAGAATACCGTCCGAATAAGAAACGCCCCATTCTTTTAAAAATTCAACTAAATTCGGAAGATTTGTAACCGAGGTAGAAGGAATAAAGATGAGTGAGCGACCACGGTTTCCTTCGTTATAAAGCCAGTTGTTTATAACCGAAATTTCATTGGGAAGCATATCTTTAGTTGGTGCAACAATATAAAGCTGTTCAACATCGGCGGGAATTTCAGAAATAATATTTTCGGAAATTTCGGTAACCTCAAATCCGTTGAGCTTGAGCTGTGAGCCGAACAAGGCTTCGAAAATATTGGAATCAGAATAGGTTGCAAGGAGGGCGGCAGACTTAGTTTCACCGCTTATGCAGGAGTTGATAGCGCTTGATAGGGCGCTTTCAAGGCGGTTAGCGGTAATCGAGTAATAATAACCGTAGCCGGAGGAATCTTCATAACGATAAATATCCTCAAAGGATACAACCTTGCTTGTTGAATTTTTGTTTTCATCTGTATAGCGAACAATTATATCTCCGTAAAAAATTGACGGAAACTCGCTGACAATAGCCGAGCCGGCAGTCGAGCTTAAATCTAGGTATTCAACCGAAATATTGGAGTTAAGCTCTTTGTAAAGGTTGATAAGCCTGATGGTTTGCGCATAGTAGCCGCCTTCGTCATAAACGCCGAAATATTGCTGGGCGTAATAGTCCATATATCCGTCTGAATAATCGGCTTCTGTGGCGCAAATAGTAAGCGAAACAGGCTTTTCAATACCCTTTATAAATTCGGCATTTTCTTCACTTATGCTATTTTCCCCCGAGAAAGAAAGGTCAAGCTTGAGAGATACTCGGTTTCCGAGTGCTGTAAAAAGCACATTTACTAAAATAAGGCATGCCGTAGCTATCGCAATTATTCCGATAGAGTATCCACCGTGTTTGAAAAGAGCGGCGCGGTTAAATTTACAGGTAACAACTTCGGGCTTTTCTGTTTTTCTGAAAATATTTTTAATGTTCATATTTTACCTCCCTTTAAGCCCAACGGCGTTTTTCGATCGAGCGTGCAGTCAAAAATATGAAGAAAGCACAAACGCTGATCATATAAATGAGGTCAGCAACATTCAGCACGCCGGATGTAAAACCGGTAAAGCGGTCTATGAAAGATACAGCGGATGCCACCGTCTGTAAAACGGTAGAGCTGATGGCACTCGCATAAGAGCCCAAGAACATAATTGCTAAAAACACAACAAAGGTAAGTGCGGCAGAAATAATGGGGCTTTCGGTAAGGGATGAAATAAACATACCGATAGATATCATAACTGAGCCGAGCAGAAGCATACCTAACAGTGCATACAGATAAATCAGCCAGTTAACCGATACATAGAATGTAACTATAAGCTGGAAAATAAGGGTTGAGGCAAATCCCAATGCAAAAAGGCTGAGTGCTGCTAAAAATTTACCCAGAACTATGCCCGATATTTTAACTGGAGCAGTAAGAAGAGCCTGATCTGTTTTCTGACGCCGGTCTTCACTGAATAGTCGCATGGTTATAAAAGGTGTTGCAAAGATAGCAACGGTTGCCATAGCTGAAAGTACAGATTCAACCTCGGGTGTGCCTGAGGAGTAGATTATGCTGAAAAACATAGCCGAAAAGAGTGTGAATGCTGCAACGATTACAAATCCCACAGGGGTTGTAAAATAAGATTTGAATTCTCTTTTAAAAATGGCGTACATTATTCTTCATCCTCCTTTGTAAAGGGATTTGTGGCTGTAGCGTCGGTAAGGCGCAGGAAGATTTGCTCTAAGGTAAGCTCGTTTGAACTTAAGTTTAAAATCGGGCGGTTGCGTTCGGCTAAGCGCTCAAACACATCGCGTCGAATATCGCAGTTCTCTTTTGGGGTCAGGAGATATTCGTATGCGTTATCCTCACGGAGTCCTTGAGATACAACGCTTTCAATGTTTTTAATACTCTGCAGAATTTTTGTAACCTCAGCTTCCGGACCTAAAACACG
This sequence comes from Acutalibacteraceae bacterium, assembly GCA_045646145.1. Lineage (GTDB taxonomy): Bacteria > Bacillota > Clostridia > Oscillospirales > Acutalibacteraceae > SIG565. The sequence continues at coordinate 48,193 of JAZRKE010000083.1, forward strand.
CACAACTAAGGAATGGTCGCTTGAGAGGTTCTTAGATAGGTTTTCGGCGGTATCGTTAGCAACCAGTTTGCCGCCGTTTATGATTAAAATTCTCTTGCAGACAGCCTGTATCTCCGACAGGATGTGCGAAGAGAGAATAACGGTGTGGTTTTTGCCGAGCTTTGCAATCAACTCCCGGATTTCGATTATTTGCTTTGGGTCAAGGCCAACGGTTGGCTCGTCAAGAATCAGCACGTCAGGGTTGCCCACAAGCGCAGAGGCAATACCTACACGCTGTCTATATCCCTTTGAAAGATTTTTAATAAGACGATTGGCTACATTATCAATTTTAACAAGGCCTAAGATTTCTTCAATATGTGCTTTTTTTGGAAATCTAACCTTTTTGAGCTCGTATATAAAATAAAGATATTCGGTAACCGTCATATCAGGGTAGAGGGGTGGAATTTCAGGCAAATAACCGATTCTGCGTTTTGCATACTCACTTTGCTCTAAAATATTATATCCATCAATGCTGACTGAACCTGAGGTAGACGAAATATAGCCGGTTAAAATGTTCATAATTGTAGATTTTCCTGCACCGTTAGGTCCGAGAAAGCCCACAATTTCACCTTTATTAATGGTGAAGGAAACATCATCAACGGCAACATGCTTACCATATTTTTTGGATAAGGATTTTACCTCAATCATAAAAAAGCCTCCTTAAATCAGTTAATAAAATATTAGCAGAGAAATTTGCAAACTTTGTAAATAAATTATTAATATTTATTATACTATAATATTTCGTACGATACAAGCAAATATTGACTTTTTATTGAAAGCAAGTTAATATTAATTAGTAAGGAGTGATTTTATGGCAGAAATTAAAGAATTTGCCGCCCTTCGTTTTACCGAAAAGGCAGGCAGCATAGGTGAATTGGTGTGTCCGCCTTATGATATTATAAGCGAACAGGAAAAACTTGGATATATCAATAAAAATGATAATAATATTATCTGTCTTGAAGCCCCCGAACAGACTAAAGAGGGTTATAACGGCGCAAAGTTAGAGCTTGAAAAAAGACTTTTTGATGGTGTTTTGGCACAGGAAAAAACACCCGCTCTTTATATTTATGAGGAAGAATTTGAGGTTGAGGGTAAACGATATAGCTTTAGAGGCGTTACAGCCTATGTTAAGCTGCACGAATTTTCTGAGGGTGTAATTTTACCCCACGAGCACACACTTTCTAAGGCTAAGACCGACCGTTTGAATCTTCTTAAAACAACGGGCTGCAGCTTTAGTCAGATTTACTCGCTTTATAGCGATGAGGACGGCAAAATTCCTGCCGTGATAGCCGAATTATCGAAGGGTGCGCCCGATATAGAGTTTACCGATGAAGAGGGCGTAACCCATAGAATGTGGATAGCCTCCAAAAGTGAAAAAACCGCCGAGCTTTGCACACTTTTTGAAAGTAAAAAGCTATATATTGCCGACGGACACCACCGCTACGAAACCGCACTTAATTATAGGCGCTACTTAAAGGAAATCGGCGAAGAAAATGAGAACGCCGAATATATTATGATGTTCTTAGTAGATATGCAAAATGACGGTCTTGTTGTTTTTCCAACTCACCGAATTATTTTAGGTCTGGATAATTTTGATAGCACCGAATTGCTCACGAAATCGGCGGAGTATTTCCATATTAGCAAAGAATGCAGGAATATTGAGGATTCCTTAAAGGAAGAATATGAAAAGGGTAATACTGCCTTCGGTTTCTATGATGGTACCGAAAATTATCTTATGGTGTTAAAGGATAAGGCAATTTTGAGTGAAGTTCTATCCAATATGGGCGAAGCTCTGAGAGGGCTCGATGTAACGGTGCTTCACAGCCTTATTTTAGAGGGAATTTTAGGTATTGATAAGGAAAATCTGGCTAATCAGATAAATCTAAGATATACCCGTAGCATATTTGAAGCCAAAGAAGCGGTAGAAAACGGTGCGGACTGTTGTTTTATTCTTAATCCAACAAGGGTTAGTGAAATTGCTGATGTAGCGGCGGCAGGAGACACAATGCCGCAAAAATCAACCTATTTCTATCCTAAACTCATAACAGGACTTGTTATAAATAAGGTAAAATAAAAAATTTTGCGATACTAAAAAAAGTTGTTGACAAAACAGGTAAATTTGTTTATAATACTTTAGTATCGCATATATGGCTGTATAGCTCAGTTGGCTAGAGCATTCGGTTCATACCCGGAGTGTCATTGGTTCGAGTCCAATTACAGCCACCATATATGGCCCGGTGGTCAAGAGGCCTAAGACACCGCCCTTTCACGGCGGTAACACGGGTTCGAATCCCGTCCGGGTCACCAAATAAAAGAATCATCCAAAAGGATGGTTCTTTTATTTTTGTTGTGTTGTATGAGGGATTCGAACAGGAGGGAGCGAAGCGGAAGAAAACAGTTCGGTGAACTGTTTTCGCCGACGTGGGCGTGTAGGTGCGTTGCACCGTAGCGAATCCCGTCCGGGTCACCAAATAAAAAGCACTCAATCTTATGATTGGGTGCTTTTTGTTACTTTAGTTTATTCGCAATATCTGCAAGATTCTCCATTGTCAGCTGTTCGCTGCGGATATTTTCATTAATGTTAAGACCTTCGAGTATCTGCCTTAGTTTTTCTTTTTCGGTATGTAAAGTGTTTGAAACGGTGTTTATAAAGGTTTTTCGTCTTTGTGCAAAACAGGCCTTTATGAATTTGAAGAAAAAGGCTTCGTTATGGAGTTTTACGGGTGGATTTTCACGAACTTTCAACTGAATTACCGCCGAGTCAACCTTTGGTGGCGGCATAAAGCTTTCTTTGCCAACGCCGAAAAGAATTTCGCATTCGGCATAATAATTAACACATACTGTAAGGGCGCCTGAATCTCGGCTTCCAACCTCGGCACAGATACGCTCTGCCGCTTCCTTTTGGACCATAACGGTTATATTATCGATGGGAAGCTTACTTTCGAGCAGCATTGTGATTATCGGTGAGGTTATATAGTAGGGCAGATTTGCACATACGGCAACTCGTTTGTAGCCGTCAAATTTTTCGCTTATGAGCGCCTTTAAATCCATTTTCATAGCGTCGCCGTATATAATTTCAACGTTGTCGCAGTCCTTTAGTGTTACGGGCAGAATTTTTTGCAAGCTATTATCAAGCTCTATCGCTACAACCTTGCCTGCAACCTTTGATAACTCATAGGTCAGCACGCCGATACCTGGGCCTATTTCAAGCACGGCGGTATCCTTATCGGCAGCAGCACTTGCCATCTGGGGACAGACCTCAGGGTTTATTAAAAAGTTCTGACCCATAGACTTCTTAAAAGCAAAGCCCTCGCCCATAAATTTTTTAATTGTATTAACATCTGCAAGATTCATAATTTCACCTACTTTACACATTATATAATAGATTTTTGTGTGTTGCAAGAAATTTTAGATGACAAACAGAGATTTATGGTGTATAATATATACAATTTGTTATTGGAGTGAAAATTTAATGGATAAAAAATATTTTGACGCAATAATCGGTGAGATGCAGGTACTGCTTGACGGTCAGAAATTTATAAAAGATGAAGAAATTTTCAAAAACGACCAGAAAGCCGTGAAAATTGAGTATAATGATGCGGCTAAACAGTTTATTTTAATGATTGCTAATGTAAGCGATGGTGAGGTAGGAGAGTTCTCAGCCGCTTCAAGCTGGCTCTTTGATGAAAACCAGAATGAGCGTGATGCTGCGGCTGTAGGTGTTGACTTTGCCGATACATTAAGAACTCTGCTGGGTCTTAAAAAAGAACGCGCTGCTGCGAATGTTGATTTGCCTGTAGCAGAAAAAAGTGACACTGCAACCATTTCTGCCTTGACACAGAAGCTACTTGCAACCTTTCCGCAATTCAAGGAGCCATATAAATCGAGTGTTCAGAAGCACAATAAGTTTTTATATCTCGACTTTTTTGCCGAAAATTTTGTTCCCGCAATAAAGCAGTTGATGGAGACCGGCACAAAAAAGCAGAACAAAAAGCTTTTCGATATGCTGAGTGAAATGTATAATATCGGTAATGGAGAAACAACCGATGCGGTAGTAGCAATTATCTGCGCGGTAATCTACAATGATGAAAAAAAGGCACAGATTTTTGCTGAGTATACAAACGAAAACAAGCATATGAAAACGGCGGTTAGGGAGTTTACAAAAATTTTATCAAAGAACACAAAATTACAGACAGCATTAATCAAATAAAAAAAGAGCCGTGTGGCTCTTTTTTTACTTGACAGGACACATAATAGTTTGTTATTATATTAACATACCATTAAAATATTGGAGGTAATATTATGGCAAATCGTTTTATTTCTAATGCAGTTTCCTACCACGGTAAAGGCGCAATTCTTGAAATCCCCGCAATCGTTAAGGCAAAGGGCTTAAAAAAGGCATTTATCGCGACCGACCCTGATTTAGTGAAGTTCGGTGTTACCAAAAAGGTAACCGATATTCTTGAAAAAGAAGGGATGGATTACGAAATTTATTCGGATATTAAACCCAATCCCACAATAGAAAATGTTAAATCCGGAGTAGAGGCATATAAGGCTTCCGGTGCGGATTATATGATAGCAGTTGGTGGAGGTTCTTCTATGGATACCGGTAAGGCTATCGGTATTATCATAAACAATCCCGAGTTTTCAGATGTTCGCTCACTTGAGGGTGTTGCCCCAACAAAAAACCGCACTGTATTTACAATTGCTGTTCCCACTACTGCAGGTACTGCTGCAGAGGCCACTATTAACTACGTAATTACCGATGTTGAGAAAAAGCGTAAGTTTGTTTGTGTTGACGTAAATGATATTCCCGATGTTGCGGTTGTTGACCCTGATATGATGGCTTCAATGCCAAAATCTCTTACCGCCGCTACCGGTATGGACGCTTTAACACACGCTATTGAAGGTTATACCACAAAGGCTGCTTGGGATTTACCTGACTGCCTAAACCTTGAGGCTATACGCTTAATTGCCAAGAGCCTTCGTGCAGCATGCAACGGCGAAGATGAAGGCAGAGAGGGCATGGCACTGGGTCAGTTTGTAACCGGTATGGCTTTCTCTAATGTTGGTCTCGGTATCGCTCATTCCATCGCTCATACACTAGGTGCTGTTTATGACACTCCACATGGCGTTGCTTGTGCGATGATGCTTCCGATAGTAATGGCATTCAATGCTGATGTTGCAGGCGATAAATACGAAGCCATTGCCAAGGCTATGGGTGTTGACACTACAGGTATGGATAAAAATACTTGCTGCAAGGCGGCTGTTGATGCTGTAAGACAGTTAAGCGTTGATGTTGGAATTCCGACAAAACTTCCCGCGATTAAGGAAGAGGATTTACAGTTCCTTGCAGAGTCTGCGTATGCCGATGCTTGTGCACCGGGCAACCCCAAGGCTGCAAGTGTTGAAGATATGAAAGCGCTTATCCGCGAACTTATGTAAAAAACAAAAGAACTGTTCAATTAAGCGAGGTTACTAAGAAAAGCAAAAGACTGTGCAGAAAACAATCTGCACAGTCTTTATTGTAGGGAAAAACCACCAGCTGTGCTGGTGGTACAATAAAGCTTTAGCTATGGGCAATCTCGCCGCAGCGATAAGGCCCCTTTGTGTAAAGGGGGCTGGCAAAAATCTTTGATTTTTGACTGGGGGATTGTTTGGTAAAAAATTGTTGTGGGAAGAATATTGATTTTGCCCAGACAATCCCTCCGTCTTTTTGCTACGCAAAAATCCACCTCCCTTTACACAAGGGAGGCAATTTTCAGCC
>JAZRKE010000084.1:0-9984 GCA_045646145.1 Acutalibacteraceae bacterium
TTTGGTTTTTCTGCTTTGAAATCTCTGTTCAACAAGTTCGGATAACGATGAAGATAATCTCCATAATTGCGATATTTCTTTCTTCTGATCGCTGATAACAGGTTGTATTTCTGCATAACCCTTAGTATTGTCTTTGGATTGCGATAAATACCTTTTCTTTCAAGCCATATATGCACTCTGCGATATCCATAGGTTTTGCCGCATTCATTCTGGCATTCTCGTATTTTCTCCGCTAACGGTAAATCCCATGCAGGTACATTCATTCGTGATACATAACCATAATATCCACTTCTGGAAACTTCAAAGAATCTACACATTTCACTAATTGAATACTTATCTTTATGTCGGTAGATTACCATATATTTTACGCTTGTTCTCACTTCCTTTATGTGAGCGAGAGAAAATCCCGCAATAACTCATTTTCCATTTCTAATGATTTAATTTTTGCCTCTTTACGAGCGAGGATATATTCAACTCTGCAATCTTACCTTGTTCGCTTACAACATAATCCTTTGGCGGTCTGCCTCTGCGTTTTAACGCTATTCCTGCCGCAAGTTTACGTTGTGTTACTCTTTCTCAGTAAAAGAAATTGTGTACTTGTTTGTGACTAAAACCTAATTTCTTTCCTATCTCTTTCTCGGTTAATCCTTGTTTCCTGAGTTCGTTTAATTCCAACTCATATTCTTTTATGTGTCGATAACTTCTCGGCATAAAAATCCTCCTATGGTAGTTATTTTAATTCTACCATAGGAGGTCTCTTTTTCTATTGTACGTTATTACTGGACTTGTTCATTACACCAACCACACTATTTAAATGTAGTTTTTAAAATCAAAACATTTAAGAAATAGAAAGTTTGTTAGCACAGATAACCGAGCATGTTCATTCTCTTAAAGTCTTATATTAGTGTTTTAATCGGCACACATTTATAAATATAATTTTACATATTATTCCCTAATTTTACAATAATATGTAAAATATTTTGTGGGGAAATGTCAAGAGAACACCATAAATTTTTTGAAAATTGTTTTTGTCTCTGTTAAAACCACATTTACGGGTATGAATGATATGTTATGCGGTTTATTATATTTAATAAAACTATTTATAAACTTGAGTAATGAGCTTTCCAGTAAAATCAAGCTCATAAAAATTGCCCTCAAAATCATAAAGCTTAATAGTTTCTTTTTCAATCGCAAATGCCGTCTTGTCGCTTGTCGCGGCAAAAATATCTTTACCGCTAAAACTCCATATTTGATTCAAATCTTTGTTATATGTAGCAATCGCGCTTTCGCCATAGACCAAATACCCCACCGGTGTTAAATGCAATTCAAAATTCACGCCAAACGCCTCAATAGGCTTTTGTTTAATAACTTGACATGTGTTTAAATCAATCTGCAAAAGCATATCATTTTGTAACACAGTTAACACCGAGTTTTCCAAAACGGCACAATTTTCATCATATAGAAAGAAATCGCCGACAAGTGCTATTTTGTTAATTGTGTCGCCGCTATCAACGCTAATGATTCGGGTTTTACTAAATTCATATTTAGCATTTTCTCGAAAGCAAACAATGTAATCGTCATTAAAAGCACATTTTGCGGTATCTAATGTAGTTATATCAATTATAAATTTCTCATTTTGCAGTTTCATCTAAAAATCTCCGCTCATTTTTTGCCCCAATTGTATGAAACTATTATACCATATTTAGCATTTACTTCAAGTAGCTTAATAACCCTGCGTGTAAAAAACACGCAGGGTTATCTTTAGCTTATGATTTCGTATTCAAACGCATTTAAACCATATTTTTTATACTTTTCTCTAAATTCAATATATTCATCCAAAGTTTCGTGGAAAATAGCTATTTGTTCGTCAAATTCCTTTGTCAAAGTATTTTCACCTTTTACAATCAACTTGTCTGCATCACATTCGCTACGTAACAAATCCCAAAATGCATCCCAATTTTTCCCATACCACTCGGGAGAATCAAAGGCGACTCGGATTTTTTCATGAATTTCTAATAAATATTTACATCCTGTCAAATCCAACTCAATTATTTTCATTCTTCTTTCTCTCCACAACCATCTAAAAACGCTTATTAGTTGATTATTTCATAATCAAAAGGTCTATTACTATTAGCACATTCCTTTTTGTTTCGCTCTAATATTTCATACATTTTTCTAAGCGACTTGTCAAACTCTTTAGGTAAACTATGTTCGCCTTTGACAATTACTTTATCAGCATCACACTCACTCCAAAGCAAATCCCAAAATGCACTCCAATTTCCTCCATACCATTCAGGAAAATCAAAGGCAACTCGAATTTTTTCATGAATTTCTGATAAATATTTACATCCTGTCAAATCTAACTCGATTGTTTTCATTTGTCTTTTCCTCTTTATTGTATGGCTCATAATAAATAAGTCTCTTTACTGTTTAGCTTACTATTTCATAAGAAAAAGAATTGAAGTTGCATTTTTTATTAAAGGCAATCTTATCTTCTAAAACCTGATGCATAATAGATAAAGATTTATCGAAATCCTTTGGCAAAGTATGTTCTCCTTTGATAATTAATTTATCAGCATCACATTCGCTCCAAAGCAAGTCCCAAAATGCACTCCAATTTTTTCCATAGCATTCAGGAAACCCAAAAGCAACGCGTATTCTTTCGTGGACTTCAGCTAAATATTTACAACCTGTTAAATCTAACTCGATTATTTTCATTTATTTTCCCTCCTTATACAAGTTCATAGAAAATTTCGTAGTGATCATATGTAACAAATATCAACCAGTCATTTGACCAAACAATACGCTGATCGTTTCGCTTTCCGGTTTTATAATTAATATCTGCTTCATACCATATGCGCCCCGTTGTTTGTGGTAGATGACCATCAAAATTCTTATAAATACCAGCTGTGATTGTTTTTCCAGGGACAAAATTAGAAGGCCACTTTCCATGTTTCCAACCCATCAATGAAGCTTCATAACTGTTAATATAATAATCTGGTAAGTTACCACTATATTTTAATACCCAATCCGCACCATCAAGACCATTAACGGTGGCTGTTCCCGCTTGGATTGTCTCCATAATTTCAATCCAGCAACGGCAATTGGGATGGATTGGCGGTTCAGGTTCAACTACTTCATCAATAGAAAATATTTCGCCGTGTTTGGTTGCACATACATAACATCGTTTCCAATCCTCAACTGTAAGCCAATGCTTATAGTTTGAATTTTTTGAAAGCTTGGGTGATAAAGCATCACCATTAATAGCTGCTATAAAAATTGCTGCTTCTAAACTCAATTTACACACTCCTTTCATATTATAACACTCTTTAGCACAAAAGTATAGTTTGAATCTCCCCGCCGCAAAAGACTTGACATAATAAACTTTTGTTGCTATGATATATTATATGCTACTTTTGTGTATTTGTCAATAGATTTGTAGCGGCCATTATGCTTTTGCTACAAATATGTACTTTTGGAGGTTTATAATATGGAAATGCAACAAATTTTTGGACAACGGTTGGAGCAACTGCTTTCGGAAAAAGGAATATCGCAAGGAGAATTTGCCGAGGCAGTTAATTGTTCTCGACAAAGTATTAATTTTTATATTTTGGGAAAACGCAATCCCGATATCGCTCTGGCAGGAAAAATGGCTGAGTATTTAGGCGTTTCTTGCGATTATTTAGTAGGACTTAGCGATATTCGTGAGGATAAAAGCTCCAACTTAACTGCCGATCAACTTGGACTTACCGATGATACAATGAAATTCTTTGCTGGTTTGCAACTGTTAGCAACCGATAAAACCAATTTTATGAAAAAAGATTATGAGTCAATTGGTTTCGACTATGAAAAAGAAATTATTCCATATAATATGGCACAAGGCAAAATGACACTTAAACTTTTGAATGATTTGATTTCCCATGAACGGTTTGGCATATTACTGCAATATATTAAACGATATAAGGATATTGCGTGTGGTAATGATACTATGGCAATTTTGCAAGATTTTATGGTAGAATTAGAATCTCCTATCTCGGGTAAAATCTATGGTGGTAAAGAAGAAAATATGGAAACGATGAAAGAATTTTGCTTGCATATAGCATCAAAGTATTTTGATGAAATCGTGAAAGATATTGTTAAAGATTAGAGAATAGTAAAGAGGTTTAGTCATGAGTGTATTAACTGCCGCAAGTAGTAAAAGAGCTTGGCGCGGCTATGAATATTTTATGGAAGATAAGATTCAATTTGTCAAAAAGCTTGATGACACACATTTTGGCGGTACGGTTGCAGGAAGTGAAACCGAGCCTTATGCCGTAACAATTGATATTGAACATCCAAAAAGGTCAACCTGTGACTGTCCTTTTGCTAACGGTCTTAAAGTTTGCAAGCATATGGTGGCCGTATATTTTGCCTCCTTCCCTGAAGAAGCGATTAAGTTCAAGACCGCTATTGACCGAGCTATTGAAGAGGAAGAACAATATCGTGAAGAGCTACCGGGAAGGATTGAGAAATATATAAACAAACTTAACAAAGCACAACTTCGTGATTTAGCATTAAACCTGATCTACGAACTACCCGAATATGAGTTCGAACGTTTCGTAAGAGATAATATTGATTAAAAGATTAACAGGCATAAACTATCGAAAGTTTATGCCTGCTTGCTTTAGATTGAGTTTTCTAAAATTTCAAGTCTTTTAGAAAACATTTCATATTCTTGTTCTTTCGTGAACCATTCTTTTTTTACATCAGAAATTTGATTTAATCCAATTTTTTTAACTGCTTCAATTGCAGCTTCACGTTGAGTAATCTTCTTATCAGTGGTTTGGCATTTTGCACCATCAATAGTATCGTATGATAAAAACGATTTATTAAAATCCATCAGCGAATACAGATGCTGCAATTTGTTTGTGGAATTATCAACGAAAAATCCCCAATTACCCCAATGTCTATCTGTATTACCAATAAGATAATCAATAATATTCATCATGTAATATGAATAACTGTCTTTTTTCAAAACATACTCGAATTTATTTATGTCACGATTTGCACAATATACATCTATAAACTCAAAAGATACGATGCTTGTTTGTTCGGAAGTAATTATCTTACATTTAGACACCTTTAAGCCATCGAAAAAGTCTTCTTCATAAGGCACGTAGTCCACTTTAAAACAACCAACAATTTTCGAAGCAAGGAGTTCGGCGTCCACATCACGTTCGTCACCATCTTTCAAAAGATAGAAATCTCCGTTTTTTCTAACCCAAGCTTTTGGTGCAACTCCAACTGTTCCAATATCTCCCGCTGCTTCTTGTGTGATAAAAAGTTCAGCGTTTTGAAGAGTTATGTCTTTTCCTCTAAGACTTACATCTGCAAAGGCATCGGAAAGTGAATGACTATATAAATTAAGTTCCTCAAAAGTAATCTGTTCTTTGGCACGTCTTATCCAAAACACATCTGTTAAAGTTAATCCATGATAAGAAACAGCAATCATAGCTCTATCTTTGTCAGTTACTGCTTGGTTTGCACCAATAACTCTCAAAATTTCTTTAGCATATTTTCTATCTAAAGTTAATACTCTTGAAGCACACCAATAATAAAAGTTGTTTAAATTATTTACCCTGCTATCAAAATCGTTTAATTTCTCAAAATATAGGTTGTATGGCATAAACGAAGGATAATATATCATACATCTTCCATCTTCGTAAATACGTGCAACTTGTCTATTTTTATGCATTATATCAAAGAACTTCCAGCCCTTTTGCATTAGATTAGCTTTAACTCCGATACCCATAAGATCACCTCTTTATAATTAAGTTACATATTCAAACTAATATTTATAGTTTAAACCAAACAAATTACAAATCATATAAACAAAATATATTGCTATTTTTTATTATTTTACCACAATCAGATAAAAAATGCAACCGCACGTAAATATTAAAATTTATTTGTCCTAAATTAAATTTTAATATTCCCTAAAAGTTTGTTTTAAGTTTTTTGGTAAAATATTAATTTTGTACCAAAACAACTATTAAATTGCTAAAATCCCTTATTCTTCGGTGTTTTGGACCTTTAATATAATGTTGTTTTATATCGAAAATTGGAAAATTTTGGAGGCCGCTATTCTCGGGGAAAATGTCAAGAGAACACCATAAAATTCCTCAAAAAAATTTTTTTGACCTTCAAATTTGGAAAATTATGGGTGCTTCTATGGGGAGGTAGATGTGAAAGGTTGCCCATGCAGTTCCTCGTTGTAAAAATTGACTCAAAAAGATATTTGAGGTATAATTAATTATAATCGTTGATTGAACAGGACGTGATTTTCTTGACTTTTAAAAATATCTTAACTATGGTTGATTCCAAATCTCTTAACGAAATTATAAATATTGAATTTTATAATAATATGCTTCAATTCAAAAAAGAGCTTTCTAACTCTGACATAAAAACTATATCCAATAAAATTGCTAAATTTAAAAATAACCCCGCCGAAAAGACACTAAAATATATTCTGCTTTTAGCAGTTTGGAATGCGGATCTTGCTATTGATATATCTAGAAAAAAAGGCGTGTTTCGGTACAAAGCGTGGGGCTTTAGAAATAACGAAGCACTGTTTATTTTAAAAGAAATCAAACGCTCTTTTAATATTTTAAAATATTCAGATGAAACAAAAAAATATATCGAATCCAAAATAAACCTTTCCTGGCTCTATGATTTTTATAAAGATAGTGAAGAAAAAATCAAAAAATATATTTTGAATCATTACTCGAATAGAAAAAAATTAAAAATTCAAGGTTGTATTGTTGAGGAAGCTTTATTTAAAGAACTTCTAGTTTTTGCCGATATATTATTTTATCAAAAAAGACATCTCGATATTTCAGGTAAATATGATGATTTGTACTGCTATAGCAGCGAAGAGATAACTGAAAGTATATCTTATATAATTTTTCTTTGCAACGATATATTAACAACAAATAATAATGCAACTTTTGTTGTACCTTCTGTGGTTAAGTCAGAGGATATTAAAAAAATCATCTTATTAGGGTGTAAAATCAATAAATTAGAAGAATGGGAACTCTGTATAGACTATTTCAAATATCAAGTTAAATTTTGCGATAGAACTTATACTATTTTTTCAAGTGATGCATCTTTTGAAAAAAGCATCCGACTAGGATATGTAAATTCAATGATGCAAAGTGGTATATTTTATGAAAAAAATATAAACTCTCTTTCTAATGCTTTGAGTTTGGCAAAATTAGCGGACCTTTTTAATAATTGTGATGAATTAAATTTCATATCTGAAACAGGAGAAGGTAAATTAGCAAGATATGTAACCGCTTTACCTGAGAAAATACTTGCTAAACTCTATGAAGAACCCTACAAACTATACCAAGAGGAAACTTTAGATTTAGGACACTTTTCAAAAGAATTTGTAATGCCTCCTATTGATCTATTATGTAAAAAAATCACTGAAAATTGTACGTTGCAAGATGTTATACTCTTTAAGCGTTTTTTTGTTGTTCTAGACTTATTGTGTGAAAAAAATATATTTAAGCAAAGAAACGATGATAAAATTATAAATTCATTAATCCCTTACTATAGAACCGAACAATTAATAAAAATAATTGGCACATTAATGAGCAGTGAAATTAAAGCGCAAGAATTATTATCACTGTTTACATATAAAGAAAACACAAAATTAGATTTGCAATACACCCCATTTATCAGCCATAAAAACGGTGTGTTTGCTCCAATAGGATTAATTGTAAAATCAAATCTTTTAAGAAATTGTATTGCCTATTCTTATTTTTTAAAAAATCAAATAGTCAATCAAGAAGATAAAGAGTATTTGGTGTTGCAATGCGAAGAGATCTTCAAAAATAATTGCCCTTCTTATCATGTTTTCACAAATCAAAAATTTACTTATAAAACCCAAAAAGGTGAAATAGATGTATTAGTAATTACGGATAACTCCATTTTGATTGTAGAATGTAAAGCTCCACTAGAGCCAACGAGTAATTTTGAAATGAGAGCAAGCTATGACCATATTTGTAAAGCAGCAAAACAACTTAGTATCAGTGAAAAGGCTTTTTCTGATGATAGTTTTAGAACTGATTATCTAAGATCTTTAGGAATAGAAGAAAAGTCAAGAAAAATTTACACTTGTGTGCTTATGGGAAATAGACTGTTTAATGGGTATACCATAGATTCACATCCAGTTAGGTACATATACGAACTTGACATGGTTTTGACAAATGGAAAAATCAATTCTCCTATTGGTTCTTGGTGTGTTTGGAAAAACGATGATTATAACGAAAATGATTTGATAAAATTCATTTCTCCGGATAATGATCTTATTAAAGCAAACTTTAATGCCATGAAATTATATAAACCTCTCATGCATATAAAAGGTAAAAAAATTGAATTCGAAAGTTATCTGTTTAACACAATTAAAGCCATTGAGAATTACGATAAATACTTTAAAATTATAAATCGTGACTGGAAAATATTTGAGGATATTAAAAACAACGTTTCAAATTTTCATGACAAATAACTTAAGACCGGTACCTCATATATGAGATACCGGTCTTATAATTATAAACCTTATGCCGATTTTTTCTTTTTGTCTGGCTTTTCGGATTCAATGAGTTGCTTATTAAGTTCAATATATTCAACTGCCTGTGCATAAGCATCTTGGAATTTGAATACAACCTCAATGTCTCCGCCTTCGTGTACGAAGATTTCTTGCACAAGTTCGGTAAGCAAAGGTCTTGTCAGACTTTCGATATTACCGTACTTTTTGAAACGTGCCACAAACTCGTTCTCTTCGGTAATACCGTCTTGGAACTGCTCAGCCGACTTGTTAAGTGAAGCGATTTTTTCGTCAGCAATCCTCAGCTTTTCGTTAAGCCGTTCCTTTAACATTTGATACTCATCCACTGTAATAACAACGCTTTTCCAGTCGGGATAAAGGTCGGTAATCATAGACACAAGTTTTTCTCGCTCGGAAATCTGAGATTTCAGTGCCTTCTCAATATGACTTGATTCCTTTTTTCGTGCGGAATTATTATTGATTTGAGTGAGCAGGTCGCTCATTGTAGTTGCTGTATTAATCATATTTTGAATAGTTAAAAGCACTGCCTGTTCTAACTTATCAATACGGATAGTGTGATTTGTACACGCTGATTTTTTAAGTTTCCTTGCTGTTACACAGCGATAGTAATGATACGTACCGTATGTGTGTTGATTGGTCTTTTTATTCATCACACGCTTACAGTCAGCACATCGCACAAGCCCAGAAAATAAATCAACGTTTTTCTTTTTGGGGCTCTTGCGAATACTCTTGTTAAATAGTGCCTGTGCATTGTCAAAGGTCTCTTGGCTAATGATTGGCTCGTGAGTACCTTCAACAATAATCCACTCATCCTTAGGAATCGCACGACATTGTTTAATCTTATAACTGTAGGTTGTGTTCCTTCCTTGAACCATATCGCCAACATACATTCGGTTTTGCAAAATTCGGCGCACCGAACTATCAGGCCATAGACCGTCATTGCTTCTGCCACAGGGATGCCTGTAATTGAAGCCTTTTTGTTTTTTATACATTGATGGGTTGGGTATGCCCATTTCATTAAGGTCTTTTGTGATGCCAATGATACTCTCACCCCCAATAAATCGCTCGAAAATCATTCGAACAATTGGTGCAGTTTCCTCATCGATGATAAGATGATGATTATCGTTCGGGTCCTTTAGATATCCGTATGTGGGGAAAGAACCAATAAACTTACCCTGCTGACGTCTGAGGTTCAGCGTTCCTCGCACGTTAACGGACGTGTTTGCCGCCAAAGATTCATTCATAATATTGGTGACGCCAACCTTCACCAAATCGTTAAATGAGTTTATACCTCTGATACCGATATCAATCTGGTTGTTAATTGCAATAAAGCGAACCCCAAGTTTTACGAAAATCTTATCAAGATAGATACC
>JAZRKE010000085.1:0-37310 GCA_045646145.1 Acutalibacteraceae bacterium
GAAATTTTTCCTCTTAAGCCCGCTTGGCCCCCATCTTCTCTTTTGCCTACCGGACAAAAGAGACTTTTTTGAGTGATGCGTTCCTTGCGGAACGTAATGCGCACTTCGTACGTGATGCGGGCTTCGCCCGTGATGCACGCCTTCGGCGCGTGTGCGAAACGCATCGCATCACCTATCACAGCGCTGCTGCATCACTTATCACTTATTTGCAGAATGTTTTATTTTGTGATATAGTATGATAAAGCGAGATGTATGTTATGTCAGAATCAAAACTTCTTTGAAACCTATAATGTTTCACCCGATGCCAAAGTTGAAATTAACAAAAAGTGACTACGCCACACTATTTTTGGTCGTTCTTACCCCACTTATACTACTTTTAGTCGCTCTTTCGCAATTAAAAGAACAAGTGCCGTCAGGTATCTGTTCTTTTAATTTTTATGTCGTAAGGGACTCGAACCACGAGTGAAATTTTGCTTTGCAAATATTAAATTCTATTGATATTTATTACCGATATATTGTATAATAGTTATAAAAAGGGGGATTAAAAATGAGCGTATGCACAAAAAACAGAATTTTGGAAATCGACCCTTATTTAATGCCGTTTGAAAAGGATTTGGATTTGAGAACAGAGCTTTATCTCAGCAAACGCGACAATCTTTTAAACGGCTGTAGAAAAATTAAGAATTTCGCTAACGGCCATAAGTATTTTGGTTTTCACCGCACACGCACCGGTTGGGTTTACAGAGAGTGGGCACCTGCCGCCGATAAAATGTACCTTACGGGCGATTTTAATAACTGGCAAATTGACAGCTGCCCTATGACCAAGCTTGAGAACGGTATTTTTGAAGTGCATTTAAGGGGTAAGAACGCCCTTAAAATCGGGCAAAAGGTACAGGCTATTGTTATAAACTCAGGGCAGATACTGCGCCGAATTCCGCTTTATGCCACCCGCGTGGTACAGGACCCTCAGACATATTTATGGTGTGCCGAAATTGAAGATACATATGAGAAATTCCCTTGGACCGATAAGGATTTTGTGCCCGAAAAGACGCCTCTTATTTATGAATGCCATATAGGTATGGCTCAGGAGAAAGGTGCTGTTGGTACATATCGCGAGTTTACCGAAAATATCCTGCCGCGAATTAAGGAACTCGGGTATAACACCATACAGATAATGGCTATTATGGAGCATCCGTATTACGGCTCCTTTGGGTATCAGGTTTCTAATTTTTTTGCCGTCTCCTCGCGTTACGGAAAAAGCCGAGAATTAAAAGAGCTTATAAACACAGCACACGAAATGGGCATTGCTGTATTGCTCGATGTTGTGCATTCCCATGCGGTTAAGAATACTAATGAGGGACTAAACGAATTTGACGGCACGGTCTACCAATTCTTTCACGAGGGTGAAAAGGGCAATCACAGCGCCTGGGGAACCAAACTTTTCAATTACTCGAAGAATGAAGTTTTACATTTTTTGCTTTCAAATCTTAAATACTGGATGGAGGTTTTCCATTTTGACGGCTTCCGTTTTGACGGAGTTACCTCTATGCTTTACCACGACCATGGACTCGAAAGTGCATTTACAAATTATAATATGTATTTTTCTATGAACACCGATACCGATGCCGTTACATATTTACAACTGGCAAATGAATTAATCCACGAAATTAACCCTAATGCAATTACAATAGCCGAGGATATGTCGGGTATGCCGGGTATGTGTATTCCCATACACGACGGTGGCATTGGCTTTGATTATCGTTTATCTATGGGTGTGCCGGACCTCTGGATAAAAACCATTAAAGAATGCACCGACGATGAGTGGGATATCGGCAATCTCTGGCACGAGCTTACCTTATGTCGTGCCGAGGAAAAGAACATTGGCTACTGTGAATCGCACGACCAGGCTTTAGTTGGGGATAAAACCATAATGTTCAGGCTTTGCGATGCCCAAATGTATACCGGTATGAACAAATTCGGCGGTAACCCAATAATCGACAGAGGAATAGCACTCCATAAGATGATACGCCTTATTACCGCTTCCCTCGCAGGAAAGGGCTACCTTAATTTTATGGGAAATGAGTTCGGTCATCCAGAGTGGATAGATTTCCCGCGTGAAGGCAACGGCTGGAGCTACCATTACTGCCGCAGACAGTGGAGTCTGGTTGATAATCCCGATCTTAGATACAGAGAGCTTAATGATTTTGATAAGGCTATGATAAAACTGCTAAAGCAAGAAAACCTGCTCACTTTATCAGCCGAAAACAGATGGCTTCATCAGGACGATAAAGTGCTTATCTACACTAAGGGAGATACCGTCTTTATCTTCAATTTCCACCCCACAAAATCCTTTGACGGATATTTTGTGCCTGTGGGCAGAGAGGGTACATATAGTGTTGTTCTATCCTCTGATGACGGGCAGTTCGGAGGTTTTTCCCGCGTTGACACCTCTGCCGAATACGAAACCTTTAACACCCCTATCGGCTGGGTGGGCTTTAAGTGCTATCTGCCAAATAGAACCGCTATTGTTTTGAAGAAAAAATAAAATACTGTCTAAAACATAAGGCATTTGATTTAAAATCAAATGCCTTATTAAATGTGTAAAATATTAAATTGCCTCCGTTTTATAACATTTTTTTAAAGATGTCGGTGAATGTCGCAGACATAAATGTTATACTTTTATCCATAAATGGAGGTGTAATATGGAAAAAATTTCTTACTTTCAGGTGCCTAAAATGCTATTCGACGAGACGATATGTATATAGATTTAGCGCCCGATGTAAAACTGCTTTACGGCATTTTACTCGAGCGCTACTTTCTATCGGCAAAAAACGGTTGGCTTGATGAAAACGGCAACCCGTATTTTTATTATCCTATAAGGGAACTTGCCCAGCTTCTGAATATGAGTAATAATAAAATATGCCGAATGTTAAAGGAGCTTGAACGCTATTTTTTGATAAAGCGTGTAAGGCAAGGTCAGGGCAAACCCGACATTATCACTTTATTCTATTTTGAGGAGGCTCGCAAGGTTGTAAAGCGTCTTCAAAAGGAAGACGCTAGAATACAAAATATGATGCCCAAGAAACTACAAAAGCGAGACCCTGATTATTTAATTAATATATTCAAGAATTGGACGAGTGAATACTAAGTAATATATACTTAATAAACTAACTATAGTAATCCTATATAGAGTAAAGGCTGAAGCGCGGTATGAAAGCGGTGCCCAATCGGTCAGATGAAATCGGCTTTACTTGTTGTCCTCAGTGATTTCTTTACCGCTATCCGCTACCGACGAATGATAGTGTGTATTCGGCGTATGCGAACTCACAGCTGATGCGGTGCCCACACCCTTTTGAGTGTTTATTATTTGTTTATCAATAAAATTTTCACACGGTTTACCGTTGCCCGAAAGGTCATAACGGCAGTGCGTAAACATCAAGCAATTTTCACAAGTCATATTGTATCGCCCCTTCTGTTTGCCAAAGCCCAAAAAGCTATCCCCTATTTTCACCAAAATAAAAAAAGTGCATCCCATTAAGAGACGCACCAAAAAATGTATCTCTCAATGTTACCACACATTTTGCCCAATCAAAGGTGAGAGAATACATTTTTACCAATAGTATTCCCTTTAATTAGGCATATTAAAATGTGTGGTAAAATTATTTTATCACAAAAAACAAATTTTGTAAACAGTTGATTAAAAAACAGATAAATAAAAAGTTTACACATAAAAACGCAAATTCCTATTGTCGCCAAACAAATTTAAATAGAAATACAAAATCTGCCATAACCATTTAACGGAATTTGCGTTTTTACCAAATCCTAAAAATGATTACGACAGAAAATTGATATATTACTTCCCAAAAAAATGATGTCTCTAATTCTACTTATTAAACTTGTTTGGCATAATCATTATATCACAATTTTTTTCTTTTTGCAACTGTCTGTGATTAAAAATTATTTATCTGTTATTAAACTTAAATGCGCAAAGCCACTCCTCTTGCTTAATTCAAAATTAATAAAATAAGCTCGTTCGCCGTGGCGAACGAGCTCTTTTGGTACTATCTTTTAATTACGCATTACGCATTACGCATTCTTTTCAATTATTTCCTTTGCGAGCATATCGGGAACGGGTTCATAACGTTCGAAATCGAGTGTAAACGATGCTCTGCCCTGAGTAATTGAACGCATAGCGGTTGAGAAATCGTGAGTCTCACTAATGGGCACCTCGCTGACAATCTCCTGCATACCGGCAGACAGAGGATTCATTCCAATTACTCTGCCTCGGCGCTTATTGATTTCACCGATAACATCGCCTAGTGTTTCCTCATTTGTATACACCTTAAGTGTTCCTATAGGCTCTAACAGCACGGGGGATGCCTTAGGAATACCGTCCTTAAAGGCGAGCGATGCGGCGGTTTTAAAGGACATTTCGGAAGAATCTACGGGGTGATAAGAGCCATCATAAAGGGTTGCCTTAATGCCAACCATTGGGTAGCCCGCAAGCACGCCCTGTTTAACACTGTCTCTGAGGCCCTTTTCAACTGCGGGGAAGAAGTTTTTAGGTACTGCTCCGCCCACAACGCGTTCTTCAAAGATAAGCTCCTCGCTATCAGTCGGCTCAAACTCAATCCACACATCGCCGAACTGACCGTGTCCGCCCGACTGCTTTTTATATCTACCCTGACATTGAACACTCTTGCGAATGGTTTCGCGGTAGGCAACGCTTGGTGTTGCAAGACGAACACTCACGCCGAACTTAGACTTGAGTCTTGATACCACAACATCGATATGCTGCTCTCCGAGGCCCGATATTACCTGCTCCTTAGTTTCCTTATTGTAGACAACCTTAAGTGTTAAATCCTCCTCGGCAAGACGGGAAAGTCCGTTAGCAATTTTTTCCTCATCGCCCTTATTTTCGGGGAATACTGCCTGAGAGAGTGTCGGATTCGGGAACTCGGCAGGAACTACAACTATATCATTTTTCTCGGCAATAGTATCACCCGTGAGCACGTCTCCGAGCTTTGAAACGACGGCTATATCACCCGCAACAACCGCCGAGGCGTCCTCATTCTTACCGCCCTTCTGCCACATAATTTTTCCGAGCCTGATTTCCTCTCCTGTACGCAGATTGCGAAGCTTTGAGTCTGCCTTAATTTTGCCGCCTATCACCTTAAAATAGGATAATTTTCCAACAAATGGGTCGGCAACCGTTTTGAATACGAAAGCGGCAGCAGGTGCGGTTTCATCGGGTGTAATCAGGGTCTCTTCGCCGTTCTTTATTACCTTTGTTTTCGTCATATCGGCACTCGGTGCGATGCTGAACAGCAAATCGGCAAAAAGGGATATACCTTCCCCCGTCTGCTGAATACCCGAGAATACAGGACAAATCTCACCCGAAGCCATACCCTTTCTGAGCGCAGCAATTTTTTCCTCATATGTAAATGGCTCACCGTCGAAATATTTTTCCATAAGCGCATCGTCGGTAGCGGCAACCGCCTCGAGCATAATATCACGCATACGACCTACCTCATCACTCTGCGGCATATAGCATTCTGTCGCCTTTATACCGTCAAAGGTATAGGCCTTTTCATTAACAAGGTCTACAAAGCACTTAACCGTTTCTCCCTCCAAATAAGGCACAACTACAGGGCAAATAACGGCACCGTAAAGACCTGTTAGGCGAGAAATTACTCGGTAAAAATGAGCGTGTACCGAATCAAGCTTACCTACAAAGAATGCGGCAGGTGTGCCCTTGGCTCTTATCTTCTCAAAATTTTTCTGCGCACCCACAGTAAAGCCCGATTTGCCCGATAGCACTATAACAGCACTGTCAGCTACCGAAATAGCCTCACTGGCACCAGCCTCAAAGTCGAAAAGGCCGGGTGCATCGAGTAGGTTAATTTTATTTCCTGCTATCTCTAAAGGATAAAGCGACATCCCTATTGAAATTTTTCTCTTTCTCTCTTCAGCATCGAAATCCGAAACGGTTGTACCGTCGGGTGTTTTACCGATTCTTTCGGTGGCGCCGCCATAGTATATAATGGCATCGTTAAGCGTGGTCTTACCTGAAGAGCCATGACCGAGTAAAGCAATATTTTTAATTTGTTTGGTAGTGTAGTCTTTCATAGTTTCACTCCTTAGAATTGTATGTTAATAGTATACCACATAGTTTTGGGCATTTCAACTAATTTTTTTTAACTTGTAATAAAAATTTTGTTAAGTATCTCTAAAGGCAAAAAGTGTAACAAAATTGAAACCTTTTGAGCAATTTGGTTACAATTTTGATACCAAATTGTAACCAAATTGAAAGGACTTTTTAAGATATAACTGCTATAATATATATAGTGATTGCTTTGGAGGTGCGATAAATGAAAAAATTTCGTATTTTAGCAGTGTTGCTCATTGGCTGCCTGTTTTTAAACGGTTTTATCTTTATCAATCCGTCATCCGCTACGGCTGAGACTGTGTCTGATGTGAATGCCGTTAAGGCGGCAAGATTTGAGCATATGCTTAATATAAACACCGTTTATGGCGACGATTTTTACGATAATCAGCAGCTTGTAAATGCGGCTATGATAATGTTAAAATCCTATGCCGACGATGACGGATTTGTAAAGAGCGAAATTGTGAGCGCCTATATTAAGGATATGTACGATATTGACGTTGATATAAACGAAAAAATAAATGAGGGTCTTCCGCAAAGGGACGGTTATGTTCTGTTAATACCAAGAGGTCATTCGGAATATAAGCATACCGTAACAAGTGTCAGGACTTATGAGGATTATATTCTTGTTGTGTCAACAGTTAAAGTTAAAACCCACGATAGCGGTGAATACACCGTTACTGCACATACCCGCTTTGCAGAAAACGAAAACAGTTCATTCGGTTACACAATTATAAACTCCGAGCTTATAGAACTCGGCGATACCATAAAAATATAAAAATGCGAAGCAATATAACTCGCCTTTGGCGAATAAAACTAAAAGAAAAAGAGTCTTGGTTCCAAGACTCTTTTTCTTTTTTAGGGGATTGAGGAGAAACCCAAAACAGCCTTTAATTTTAGCTTAATTTTGGGTAGCTAAAAGGGATTGCGGCTTCCCTTTTGCTGATTATATTATAAAACGAGAATATTAAAAAATTATGAAGTAAATTTTAAAAATCTGTATATTTTATTTGTGGTTTCCAATACTATTTTCGGAGGCGTAAATAAAATGGATAAAAAAACACATCAAAAGAAAAACGGCGGCAACGCTTTTTACATTGTACTATCCCTTTGCTTAATAGCTGTAGGGGTTGCGGCATGGAGTGCAGTATCGGCATTCAGCGATTTTAAAGCTCAGGAAAATATTATTCCCGAAATAGAAGTCCCTGCACCCACACCCGACACCGAAACACCGGTTACATCGGAATTACCCAAGGTAGAATACGAAAAACCTGAGGTACCGAAAGAAGAAAATGAACCTGAGGTGAAACCTCAAGCCAGTGCCACGGCGGAATACTTTTTAATGCCTATAGATGCGGGGAATATCCTCAAGAATTTCGATGAGACTGCATTGCAATATTCCAAAACAATGAACGATATGCGGCTGCATTTAGGTATTGATATTTCGGCAGAAAGCGGCGCAAAAGTAAAATCGGCAGGCAAAGGCAAGGTTACTGAAATTTATGATGACTCAAACTTTGGTTATACCGTTGTAATTGACCACGGAAACTCGATTATCGCAAAATACTGCGGAATGGCAACCGATTTGGCGGTGGCGGTGGGTGATACGGTTGATGCCGGTACCGAAATCGGAAATGTAGGAACGGTTCCCTGTGAGAGTCTGGATGACACACACCTGCATTTTGAAATGTATAAGGACGGTAAGGCGGTATCGCCGCTCAGCACTATGAATATGCAATAATAGTGAAATATTTAGCTTCGCTAAATGTGAAATAATATCTGACGATATTGTTAAATATTTGTGTGCACCCAAATGTGAAATTAAATAAATCCCATACACCACGGGTGTATTTCACAGCGCCAGCTATTTCACAGTGCAAAGCATTATTTCACAAATCCAATATTGGATTTATTTCACTGCACGCAAAGCGTGCCACGCCGCCGACCAGTCGTTTAGCGGCAATAAAAAAGCGTGTTAGGATTTACCCTAATACGCTTTTTGTATATCATTTATAATATTTTCCTTAAGCTCTTGGATGCTTTCAAATTTCTGCTCAGGTCTTATAAAGTTAAGCAGTTTAACATTTATTATACTTCCGTAAACATCGCCCGAAAAATCATAAATATAGGTCTCTGCCATAATTTTTTCGGTCTGAAAGCTCGGCCGCATACCTACATTGGTAATGCCACTATAGGTCTTGCCATATACGGTAATTTCCGATTTATAAACACCGAACCTCACCCTGACCAAAGAATCGGGATAAAGCTGATTAACGGTTGGAAAACCGATGGTTCTTCCCCGCTTATCGCCATGTATAACCTGCGCATTAAATCCGAAAGGCTCGGATAAAAAGTTATTAGCCTCGGCGACCATACCCTGTTCTAAAAGCTCTCTAATATAGGTTGAGGATATTACCCTGCCTTGTGCCGTAACGGGCTGAGCCTCAATAAACTTGATTTCGTTTTTTTGGCAAAAGTCTTTCAGTACACCTGTATCACCCTCGCCGTTTTTGCCAAAACGGTAGTTAAAGCCACAGCAGATAACTGCGGGGTTAAATTCATTTTTCAAAAAGTTTAAAAATTCCTCTGGCGAATTATCCCGAATTTTTAGAAAATCGAGGTAAAAAACCTCATTTATTCCGTTTTTTATAAGAATTTCACGCTTTTTAATAGGGTTGGTCAGCAGATTTTTATCCCCGGAAATAATGCTTTTTGGCGGCTCGGGAAAAGCCACCGCTATAGGTTTAAAGCCGCTCGAAACTGCGGCATTTATTACAGATAGATGTCCTTTATGCACACCGTCAAAGGTGCCGAGTGCTACCGCAGTTTTAATTTTAATCACCTTACCCCTATTGTAATGTTGTAGGGACCGACGAGATGGCGGTCCGCTAATTACGCATTATGCAAAATACACTTAATTCTTATTTCATTATTTTCTTTATCGACCATACCTATACCCAGAAATTCATTTGCCTTAGCTATACGCACAAACTCGCCATGCTCAATCACAGTAAAGCGAAGCCTATTAATATCGAGCTTGCCGCCGTTTAAAAATCGGGTGGCTTGTTTTTCACTCACCTGAATTTTTCTCAGGTGCTCTACCGCTTTTTCCTCGCTTATAAGGTAATCCGAAATGTTATCTTCATTCAAATCATCTAGATTAACACTGTCCGATAATGAAAAGCCTGAGGTAAAATCGCGGCGAAGATCCTTTAATGTGGCGCCGCAACCGAGCATTTCACCTATATCGCGGCAAAGGGAACGGATATATGTACCCTTAGAGCACTTAATTTCTACCGTAATTTCGTTATTATGGAATTCTCCTTTAGGCGTTATAGAATAAACCGTTACCTGCCTTGCGGGTATTTCGACCTTTTCGCCCTTACGCGCGAGTTTATACATAGGCACACCGCCCTGCTTTATGGCGCTATAGGCAGGCGGTACCTGCGAAATTTCACCCACAAATTCACAAAAAGCATTTAAGACCTGTTCTTCGGTAAGGTTGACGGGATTTTCACAAATTACATTACCGGTTATATCATCGGTATCGGTTGTCTTACCGAATAAAAAGGTGGCGGTATAAGCCTTATCGGCTTCGAGCAAAAAGGAAGAAAGAACCGTTGCTCTGCCTACAAAAATCGGCAGTACACCCGTAGCCATAGGGTCGAGGGTGCCTGTGTGCCCCACACGGCGCGTGCCAGCGCATTTTCTAACCTTTGCCACCGCACCAAAGGAGGTTATACCCTCAGGTTTATTGATTATCAGTAGCCCTTGCATCGTTTTCCTCCAAGGCGGCTCTTACTGCAGCCAGAATCTGAGCCTTAACCACACTGAGCTTACCTGTTAGTGTGCAGCCTGCCGCGCCCTTATGTCCGCCGCCGCCAAGAGATTTGCAAATTTCACTTGCATTAAGCGGCTCGTAGGTGCGAAGCGAGATTTTATATGTGTCATCCTCGGTCTGCTTAATAGATACGCCAACCAAAACTCCCTGTACAGAGCGCGAAATTACCGCAACTCCCTCAAGGTCGCTCGGCTCACAGCCCGACTTCTCCTGCATATCTTTAGTAACAGTAAGCACTATACAGCGGTTTGAAAAATGGAATTCTGCCGTATCAAGCACCATTTTTTCAAGTAGGAGCCGTGCTCTCGACTTGGTATCAAACATAAGGCGGTTAATCTCAGCCGCATTTATGCCGATTTTCAGAAGCTGTGCCGCTATTAAATGGGTTTTCGCCGTTACATTTGAATATTTAAAGCAACCCGTATCGGTAGCAAGGCCTGTGTAAAGGCACTCTGCCATTAAGGGTGTAATGGTAACCGAAAGCTTCTTCAAAATTTCATAAATGCACTCAGCCGTAGCACTGGCATCCGCGTCAAGATAAAGATTTTTAGCATATCGCGTATTTGAAATATGGTGGTCGATGCAGATATCCACCCTGTCCTTACAGGATTCATAAAGCTCACCTAAGAGTTTTGCGTCGGCAACATCGACCGCTACTATTGTTTTATAGTCGATAGGTGTAAGGGCGGCCTTTTTAACAAAATAATCGTACCGCGCGGGTATATCATCATTGCACACGACATAGGCCTTCTTGCCCATACTCTGAAGCCCTAAAGCGAGTGCGTAGGCACTACCCAACGTATCACCGTCAGGCGATACGTGGGTTAAAATTATAAAATCATCATTTTCTTGCAAAAATTGACATACGGCACGGCAATTTATCATTTTACTCATAATTTTATTCCTTTAATCAGTGTCGCCACTAATCATTAAATCCTTCAATAATTTTAGAGATATTTGCACTGATATTTATGGAATCATCGGCTACAAAGCGAAGCTCAGGCACCTTTCTGAGCTTAAGTGATGCCCCAAGCTCTCGGCGCAGATATCCGCTAGCCCCTTTTAGCGCCTTGACCGATTCAACCGTTTTATCCTTTCCCTCAATGGCGCTAACATATATAGTAGCGTAGGAGAGGTCTCCCGATACATCCACCTTAACTATGCTCAAGAGTTTGCTTACCCTCGGGTCCTTAACCTCGCGGAGTAACTGGGAGAGTGCTATCTTAATATCGGAGGTAATTCGGTTAATTTTATATCCTGCCATTAGTCCTTATATTCCTCCATAATAAAGGCTTCGAACTGGTCGCCCTCTTTAATATCGCCAAATTTATCAAGACCTATACCACATTCATAGCCCTGAACAACTTCCTTAACGTCATCCTTAAAGCGTCTGAGTGAGTCAATCTTATCCTCGGTTATAACAATACCGTCACGAACAACACGGATTTGAGCCGCCCTTGTTACCCTGCCGCTTGTTATATAGCATCCTGCAATGGTGCCAACACCCGAAATTTTATAGGTTGTTCTAACCTCGGCATTACCGATAATAACCTCACGGAATTTCGGTGCGAGCATACCCTTCATAGCGGCTTCAATTTCCTCAATACAGTTGTAAATTACACGGTAGAGGCGAACATCAACACCCTCGCGTTCGGCAATTTCCTTAGCAACGTTATCGGGTCTTACATTAAATCCGACAATGATTGCACCTGCTGTTTGAGCGAGAACCACGTCCGACTCGTTAACGGCGCCAACGGCTCCGTGAATTACGCGAACCTTAACCTCCTCATTTGAGAGCTTTTCAAGGTTCTCTCTTACAGCCTCAACCGAGCCCTGAACATCGGCCTTAACAATGATGTTAAGCTCTTTCAGGTCGCCCTCTGAGAACTTGTCAAAGAGGTTGTCAAGTGTTACCTTCTGTTTAGAATTAAATAATTCTTCCTTCTGCTTTTGCTTTCTCTGTTCAACAAGCTGACGAGCCAAACGTTCATCCGATACCGCATCGAAGCCGTCTCCTGCCGCAGGGGTCTCGGCAAGACCCGCAATCTCAACAGGAACCGACGGACCTGCCGATTTTACCTTCTTGCCGTTCTCATTAGTCATAACACGAACTCTACCTACTGAGGTACCGGCAACGATAATATCACCCTCGTTGAGTGTACCGTTTTGTACAAGCAAGGTAGCAATCGGGCCTCTGCCCTTATCGAGTCGCGCTTCAATTACAACACCCTTGGCGCGCCTGTCAGGGTTAGCCTTTAATTCCATCATTTCGGCTACAAGCAAGATGCTCTCAAGCAACTCATCTATACCTTTTTGGGTCTTGGCAGAAACGGGAACACAGATGGTCTCACCGCCCCACTCCTCAGGAACGATGGAGTGTTCGGTTAACTGCTGCTTAACCGTTTCGGGATTAGCCTCGGGCTTATCCATCTTATTAATAGCCACAATAATCTGTACGCCTGCGGCTTTGGCGTGGTTAATAGCCTCTACAGTCTGCGGCATAATACCGTCATCAGCCGCTACAACCAGTACCGCTATATCGGTAGCCATAGCACCGCGCTGACGCATTGCAGTAAATGCGGCGTGTCCGGGGGTGTCAAGGAAGGTAATATCCTGTCCCTTACAGTTAACCCTGTACGCACCGATAGCCTGTTTAATACCGCCTGCCTCTGTATCGGTAACGGCGGAATTACGGATAGCGTCTAAGAGGGACGTCTTACCGTGGTCAACGTGTCCCATAACAACAACAACGGGACTTCTCGGCTTTAGGCTTTCCTCGGTGTCAGGAGTATCGTCCATAATCTGCTCTTCAATGGTTACAACAACGGCTTTTTCTATCTTTGCGCCCATTTCGGTAACAACAATTTCGGCAGTGTCGTAGTCAATTACCTGATTAACGGTAGCCATCATACCGAGCTTCATAAGATTTTTAATAACCTCAGCCGCGGTTTTCTTGAGTGCGGCAGCAAGCTCGCCAACAGTAATTTCTTCTCCAACCGTTACTGTAACGGGTGTTTTCTTAATCTTCTCGAGCTGCATTCTGCGAAGCTTATCGGCCTCGGTCTCACGCTTAGCGCCTTGCGGACGGCGGTAATCCTGTGATTTCTGTTTTATCTTCTGCTTGCGCGAATAGTTATCGTGCATAGTATTAGCAGGTGCAATGGTTTCATACTTTTCATTGTATTTTTCCATATCTACCTGAACCGTGCGGGTATCAACATGGCGAAGCTGAGCAGGTCCGCGATTGGGAGCGGCACCCGGCACCTTTTCCTTTTTAGGCGGGAATACCATCGGTTTTTCCTGAGCCTTTTGGGGCTCTGCCTTCTTGGGCTCTGCCTTTTGGGACTCTGCCTTTTTGGGCTCTGGCTTCTTGGGCTCCGCTTTTTTAGGTTCCGCTTTTTTAGGTTCTTGCTTTTTAGGTTCCGCTATTTTAGGTTCTTGCTTTTTAGGTTCTTCCTTTTTAGGCTCGGGTTTGGGCTCTTTAGCCCTCTTTTCTGCCTCAGCAGCCGCCTTTAACTGTTCAAGAATAGCCATCTGCTCAGCAAGTTTTTTATCCTTCTCGGCGCGACGAGCCTGGGCTGCTGCCATACGTGCATCCTCGCCCGTCTTAAAATATTCATCAAAGTTTTTAACCGCGTTGGCTTTAGTCATAACCTCAAAAATTATATCAAGGTCTCTTTCATCCAGCGTAGCGCCCGTTTTTTTGGCCTGGCCTGTGTGCTTTTCTAAAATAGCAGTAATTTCCTTGGAAGCAATCGCGAAATCCTTAGCGGCATCGCTGACCTTATATTTAATCATCATGGGCAAATTTCCTCCTTAATTCTGTCTGCAAATGGATTGTGCAAATCCCTTATCGTGAAGAGAGATTATTCCGCATTTTTTGCCTACGGCTCGGCTGAGTGTTTCCATATCGCATTCTAATACGATAATCGGCACTTTTTCACCCGCAAAGAAGCTTATCTCCTTGCGGCTTTTATCGGACACATCACTCGCCAACACTATTAAATGAGCTTTTTTTGCCTTTATGCTGCCCACTGCGGCGTCCATACCGTATCCGAGTTTGTCTGCCTTTGAGGCAAAACCCAAAAGGGTTAATATTTTACTGTTCATTCATTAAATCCTTTTCAAGTGTTGAATAAATCTCATCAGAAATCGGTGTTTTAAAGGTGCGCTCAAGTCTTTTCTGCTTGTGCGCTTTTTTAAGGCATTCAGCACTCGGGCAAATATAAGCGCCTCTGCCGTTCATTTTACCCCTCGAATCAATTTTAATTTCATCCTCGGGTGTCTTGACAATGCGGATAAGAGTCTGCTTCGGTTTCATTTCACCACAGCCGACACACATACGCATTGGAATTTTTCTCGTCTGCATTATTCCTCACCGTAAAATCCGCTTTCGGGACGTATATCAATCTTCCAGCCTGTAAGCTTCGCTGCAAGACGTGCATTCTGACCTTTATTGCCAATAGCAAGGGACAACTGGGAATCGGGAACGGTAACACGGCAAATCTTGGGGCTTTCGCTCTCAATTTCAACCGATAAAACCTTTGCAGGAGAAAGTGCCTCACCGATAAATACTACAGGGTCATCACTGTATTTAACAATATCAATTTTCTCGCCCTTTAACTCCTCAACTATGTTGTTAACTCTGGCACCCCTCTGTCCTATACAGGCGCCTACAGGGTCAACCTCAGGGTCGGGACTGAATACCGCAAGCTTTGTTCTAGAACCTGCCTGACGGGATACCGACTTGATTTCAATAGTACCGTCAAAAATTTCGGGAACCTCGGTCTCAAAAAGACGCTTTACTAACCCCGGATGTGTGCGCGAAATCATAATTTTCGGGCCCTTTTCGGTGTCCTTGACATCCACCACATAAACCTTGATGTGGTCGCCCTCTCTGAGTTCCTCATCCGGCACCTGTTCGAGTTTTGGTAAAATGGTCTCGGTTTTACCTATGGTTACATTGGCGTTACCGGTTTTGGGGTCAATCTGCTGAACAACGGCGGTAAGTAATTCATGGTTTCTGTCCTGAAACTCGGCTATTGTCTGGTTTCTCTCAACCTCGCGAATTCCCTGACGGATAACGTGTTTTGCAGTCTGTGCCACAATTCTGCCGAACTGCTTGGTGTTAAGGGCAATGTCAACAAAGCCATTGACAACTGCCTTTTTGTCAATTTTAATAGCATCCTCGGCGGTAATTTCGGTGAGAGGGTCGGTAACAGTTTCTACAACGGTCTTTCTCACGGTTACCGAAAATACCATCTTCTCGGTATCAATAACACAGGTAACATTATCGTTATTACCGTAATCCTTTCTCAGCGCCACAACTATAGCGTTGGCTATCTTTTCGGCCAAATACTTCTGGGGGATTTCACGCTCCTCCTCCATAAATTTAAGTGCTGCAAAAAATTCTTTAGTATCTTTATTCATTTTCCAATCAACCTTTCCGTTGTTATTTAAAATTTAAAAATTCATATCATCAAGCCTTACGGCTACAATGTCTTTTTTCTCTAAATAAATGTGCTCACTCGGTGTTTCAATCTCTACACCGCCGTCGTATTTTATAAGCTTACCTGAAAGCTCCTTAGAGCCTGAGTATGCCTTATATAGCTTTACCTTAACATCACTTCCTATAAAACGTTCGAAGTGCTCAGGTCGGGTGAGGCTTCGTTCAAGCCCCGGAGAACAAACCTCTAAATAGTAGGATTTATCTATCGGGTCGGCTTCATCAATAATCGGGTCAATCGCGTGGGAAACGGCTGTGCAGTCATCAATGTGAATTCCGTCCTCCTTATCGATAAACACCCTTAAATAGTAGGAGGCGCCCTCCTTTAAAAAGCGGACATCCCAAAGAGTTACGCCTTGAGCCTCAACCGTGTCTTTAATAAGAGCAAATATTCTATCGGTTACACTTGCCATATAATCATTCCTTTCATTTCGCCTTCTCCGCTGGAGAAGGCTAAACAAAAACGAAAGAGCAGGTCGCCCTACTCTTTGTCTTACTCCTTATGCTAAATAGATTATACCACTACACTTAATAAAAATCAAGTATTTTTTATAATTTTTAATTACGCATTACGAATTACTCATTATAATTCTAGTTGTTTACTCAAAAATGTCGCACAGCACTGGGCTAAGCCTCTTTCTCGGTCGCCCACCTCGCCCGATGCTTCGCTTCGGATAAACACCACAGCCCCCGCAATATCACCTGCCGCAATAATAGGCACGGCATATCCCATAACCGCCCCGGGAATATCGAATGCCATCGGTGTTTCTTCAGGCGAAAACTCCTTAGCCTTTCGGCCCTCCATTATTTTCTCAAGCGCCTCACTGACACCTTGACTCATATACTCACGAGCACTCGCGCCCGCCGCCGCTATGCAGTGGTCGCGGTCGCAAATAACAACCGAAAACTCGGTCTGTCGAGCCGCCGCCTCGCAAAGAAGATGGGCATATTCCCCCATCTCCCCCACCGGCGAATATTTTTTAAAAATGACCTCTCCACCGGCAGATGTGTAAATTTCAAGCGGATCTCCCTCACGGATTCTCATAGTGCGGCGAATTTCTTTCGGAATCACCACACGACCAAGGTCATCTATTCTACGAACTATTCCTGTTGCTTTCATATATTTACTCCTTTTCTCTACTCTAAAATGTGCCAAAAGCCCAGTATTTATGCGGGTTTTCGGGTTTTTGATTTTGCGAAAAACAAGCACCTGATTTTTTGTGTTTTTGTATCAAAATTTTCCGCGATACAAAAACACAAAGAGAAAAAATTGCAAAAAAGCCAGTGTTTATGCGGGTTTTCGGCGTTTTTGCAGTAACAACCCGTCCCAAGTCCTTTTTTGCAAATTTGCTTGTGAATTTGCTTGGTATTAGTATCACTCTTTTTATGGAAATTATGAGCCCGTTTTCCACAATTTTTTCTTTTTGTACAGAGAAAAGATAGAAAATTTTTTATAAATTTATACGCATTTAGATGCAATTGATATAATAATTTATTACGTTTAAAGAGGCTAAAGATCACCTCCTGACGATTTCTTCTGCTATTACATAGAAGAAATCATTTCGGTAAAGGAATCCGTAAACGTTTTGTCTTTCCCCGCATAGGAAACCCTTACTACTACATCACCAACACGATAACAATACGGATTTCTAACTTGATTGATATAACTTATTATGCGAATAAGATATGGTTTTTTACTGTCTATCTTTACATCACGTATATCAACAAGTTCGGATTTATCGAGATCCTTCATATCGGTTTCTTTCGCTTTTTTCATAAGCTCACATGCCGACAAATACTCTCTATACCATTTGGGCGTAAGTTTGTATTCCACACCGTCAATAACAATCTTTCGATACCCCATTTCATCACCACCTTTCAGCAAAAAGCACCGCCGAAGCGGTGCCTTTGGATTAAAATGCAATTGTGACTGTTGTTCCCTTGCCGACTTCACTATCGAGCGTTACCTTACCGCTGTGATACTGTACGGCGTGTTTTACAATAGAAAGTCCTAAGCCCGTGCCGCCAGTTTCTTTGGAATGGCTCTTATCCACACGGTAGAAGCGTTCAAAGATTCGACTTTGATGTTCGGGTGCAATACCGATGCCGGTGTCCTTTACAGATACTACTGCTCGTCCGTTATCCTTGCCGATTTTAATCTCAACCTTTCCGCCGTCCACATTATAACGAATGGCGTTATCGCAAAGATTATAAATAATCTCGTAAATATAACGGCGTACTCCGAAAATAGTTTGCGGTTCACCATCGATGCTAAGCTCAACATTTCTCTTAGCCGCCGATACGGTAAGCACCTCAACGACCTCTTTGGCAACCTCTGTCAGTTCTACCGTTTCGGTTGCGGGTTCGTGGTTTTCATCGAGCTGAGAAAGTCGGATAATATCGTTGATAAGGGATACCAGTCTGGTTGCTTCTTTGCGGATGTTACCGACAAACCTTGCGGTATCTTCGGGCTTCACAAGTCCGTTTTCAAGAAGCTCTGCACTTCCGATAATGGATTGAAGCGGAGTTTTCAATTCGTGGGTAACGTTTGCAGTGAACTCCTGACGGTTACGCTCTGCAAAAGCACGGTCGCTAATATCAAATACGAGAATAACCGCACCGAGAACCTTACCATCTGACTCAATAGGATTGATGGTAAACTGATATTCGCTACCGTTTCTTTCTTCGGTGTATTCACTATGGTTGCCGTCAAGGGCGTTCCAAATAGCCTTACTCATTTTGCTTGTGCGGTCAACAAGCAGAAAATCACTGCCTTTAACATCCTTTTTCACAGCAAATATCTTCTTCGCCGCTGTATTCATACTGAGCACCATACCGTGTTCATCAAGGAGCACAAGGCCTTCATTCATCGAAGAAACGATCTGCTCAAACTCATCGGAT
This sequence comes from Acutalibacteraceae bacterium, assembly GCA_045646145.1. Taxonomy (GTDB): domain Bacteria; phylum Bacillota; class Clostridia; order Oscillospirales; family Acutalibacteraceae; genus SIG565. Next base: position 18,415 of record JAZRKE010000085.1, read on the forward strand.
TTACGGCGCAGGGTTTCCATTTGCGATTTAATTTGCTTGTGCTGTTTGTGAACCTTGGTGAGTATGGGAGTCAATTCTTCATAAGTACTATTGTCAGAAGGATGCTCCAAGTCAAGCTTCATCAAAGGCTCGGTTACCTTTTTTGCCATAGTGTGAGAAAGAATACCGGCAACGACTGCTGCAATCAAAATAATAGCAATAATGGCGGGGAGCATACCAAGAATTAATGCACCAACCGTAAGCTGACTTACCGAAATACGAAGCACGTCGCCATTTTCAAGACGAACAGCCTCATAAAAAGTTTTTTCAGTTAGAGTGGAAGAATTCCTTGCACTACTACCTGTACCACTTTCAAATGCTTCGGCAATTTCCTCACGATCTGCGTGGTTATCCATCTCGCTCGGTTTTGCCTGCGTATCATAAAGCACAGTACCGTCAGTATCCACAACGGTAAAGCGGAATACGGTGGAGTCAAAATTTTCAAAATATTCGACACCGACTTCGTTGACCGTATCTGCAACAAGAGACAACTCAGCCTTTAACTGTTTTACCTGAGAATCGTTAAAATAATCATATAAAAAACTTGTTGCAATACCGATGCTTGCAAGGAGCACCACCAATGCCACCGTAAATATGGAGTGAAATATCTTTTTTGTCATACTTCATTCTCCAATCTGTAACCAACACCGATAACGGTCTTGATCTGACCGCCGGCGTTACCGAGCTTTTGGCGAAGGGTTTTAATGTGCATATCGACTGTACGGGTTTCCCCGATGTAGTCCATACCCCAAATTTCGCTCATCAGCTTATCTCTTGAAAATACCATATTCGGATTCTGCATAAACAGTTTGAGCATCTCAAATTCTTTATGAGTAAGTTCAACCTTTTCACCGTCTGCAACGACCTTATGCTCAGCTTCCTTTAATGTAATATTGCCTACTGTAATATCTCCCGTTACTTCTTCCTTTGTAGTACGGCGAAGCACCGCTTTTACACGGGCAACCATTTCCATAACGCCAAAGGGTTTTACAAGATAATCGTCTGCGCCGGAATTAAGGCCGCCGATCTTATCCATCTCGGTGCCTTTGGCAGTCGCCATAATTACGGGAATATCTTTATATGCTGCTTCGCTACGGAGCTTAGAAAGAACTTGAAGTCCGTCCATTTCCGGCATCATAATATCGAGGACAATAAGATCCGGAATTTCGGTTTTTAAGGCTTCAAGCATAGAAACGCCATCGGCAAAGCCACGAGCCTTAAAGCCCGTTTGCTCTAACGTATAAACCTCAATGTCACGTATGGTATTGTCGTCATCAACACACCAAATCATACTTTACTCTCCTTTATGAATACCCGTTACAGAGAACTCAACCCACTCAGCAATATTAACAGCGTGGTCGCCGATACGCTCAAAATACTTTGCAATCATCAAAAGGTCAACGGCGTATTCTCCGTCTGCTTTATTTTCGGATATCATTTTTATTAACATATCTTTCATTCTGCCGAAGGCATCGTCCACAACATCATCGTGTTCGGCTACGGCTTTGGCAAGAGCAACATCCTGCTTTACGTAAGCATCAATACTGTCGGTAACCATTTTGCAGGTTGCTTCTGCCATAGGCTTAAAGTCGGCAAACTCTGCACCGGTTCTCCCATCGAGAAATGGGATTATCTCGGCAATATCTTCTGCCTGATCGCCGATTCTTTCCATATCGGTAATCATTTTAAGGGCAGCGGAAATCACACGAAGATCCTTTGCTACGGGTTGCTGCTGAAGAAGGAGCTTTAAGCAAATGGCTTCTATCTCACGCTCCATTTGGTCGATTTCGTGACCTTGCTCTTTCGCTTTTCTTGCACCTTCCACATCACCGTTTAGCAAGGCTTTCGCTACAAGGGCGATCAGTTCTTCACATTCTGCGCCCATTTCAATCATTTTCTTATTTAGTACCTTAAGCTGCTCATCAAATCTACTTCTCATAATATCAACCAAACCTTCCTGTAATGTAATCCTCGGTGCGTTTATCCTTCGGCTGCGAGAATAATTTCTCGGTTTCACCGAATTCCACCAACTCTCCAAGAAGGAAGAATGCCGTATTATCCGAAATACGAACCGCCTGCTGCATATTATGAGTCACTATAATTATAGTATATTTTTCCTTTAATTGCAATGCAAGTTCCTCAATTCGAGAAGTGGAGATAGGATCAAGCGCCGAAGTCGGCTCATCCATCAGCAAAACTTTAGGCTCTACGGCAAGAGCACGGGCAATGCAAAGTCGCTGTTGCTGACCGCCCGAAAGACCGAGCGCATTCTTTTTAAGTCTGTCCTTTACTTCATCCCAAATAGCCGCATCACGAAGTGCCTGCTCGACGATCTCATCGAGCTTTACCTTGCTTGTGATGCCGTGTGTACGGGGGCCGTATGCGATATTATCGTAAATACTCATCGGGAACGGATTGGGTTTTTGGAACACCATGCCGACGTCACGGCGAAGCTCGTTCACGTCCACATCCTTATCGAATATATTGCGACCGTTATAGCAAACCTCGCCCGTGATTTTTACAATCGGGATAAGGTCGTTCATGCGGTTAAGGGTTTTAAGAAATGTGGACTTGCCGCATCCGGAAGGGCCGATCAGCGCCGTGATACTCTTTTCGGGAATAGCAATATTTATATCTTTTAAGGCTTTATTGTCACCGTACCATAGGCACAGGTCTTTAGCCGTCATTATTTCACTCATACTTTTCTCCTTTTAGCAAAGTATTTGCCCACCAATGTGGCAGATAGATTTATCAGTAATGTCAGTATCATCAAAATTGCCGCAATAGCGAAGGCAACGCCGAATTCGCCTTCCTCTTTGGCATACACATAAAGTGCTACGGTTAAGGTTGCGCCGGGAGAAGTCAGTCCCGTAAAAATGCCGTTGAGAGCGTGGGCAAAGCCTGCGGTAAACAGGAGTGCAGCCGACTCACCAAGGATACGACCGACAGAAAGGATACAACCCGTGATAACACCGTCCACACATCCGGGAAGAACAACGGTGCGGATCACTCGCCATTTGCCCGCACCCAAGCCGAAAGCACCTTCACGATAGCTCTGAGGAACGGTTTTCAGGCTTTCTTGCGTGGTACGCATTACGGTAGGAAGGTTCATAATAACGAGTGTTAATGCACCTGCAAGAAGACTCGTTCCGAAGTTGTTAGAAAACAGCAGCATACCAACAAGACCGTATATGATAGATGGAATACCCGAAAGGGTTTCAGCGGCGTATTCGATCATAGCCACCAACTTTTTATTTTTAGCGTATTCTGTAAGGTAAATCGCCGCACCGACGCCAAGAGGCAGAACAATAACGAGTGTGGCAAGCACGATATAAACCGTGTTCAGAATGTCGGGCAGAATACCGATTCTCTCGGTTAAGTAGCTCGGCTTAGTGGAGAGCAGTTCCCAAGATATATTCGGGATGCCGTTTATAAGCACATATCCCATAAGGAACAGCACAAGCGCCGCTGTGAGTGCAGTACAAACGATCATTGCGCCACGCAAGAAACCGATATATAATTTTCGTTTTTTATTCATCTTATTTCTCCTTATTACGCTTCAAGAAGAAATTGAGCGTAGCGTTAATCAGCATAATAAACAGGAACAGTACAAGGGCGATGGAGAACAGAGCGTTTCTCTGTAAGCTGCCGGGGCTTGAATATGCCATTTCGCTTGCAACGGCGGTGGTAAGGAAACGGACACTCTCAAAGAGCGAGGGCATATTCGCTACGTTACCGGCAACCATCATAACCGCCATTGCTTCGCCGATGGCACGACCAACGCCGAGTACCACAGCGGCAGCGATACCGCTTTTTGCGGCAGGCACCGACACCTTGAAAAAGGTTTCTGTCGGTGTTGCACCAAGAGCCAAAGAAGCATCTTCATATTCTTTCGGTACGGCATCCAGCGCCGTGATAGAAACTTTTATAATGTTTGGCAGTATCATAATGGCAAGTACGATAATTGCCGCAAGCAAGCTTGCTCCGTCCGGTACGTTAAAAATCTCACGGATCGCCGGTACAAGCACAAGCATACCGACAAGGCCGTACACAACCGAAGGGATACCTGCAAGCAGGTTGACTGCGGCTTCGATAACGGCTCTGACTTTCTTGTTTGCAACCTTTGAAAGATACACAGCGGTAAAGAATCCAATCGGCACACCAATCAATATTGCGCCTGCCGTTCCGTACACGCTTGTCAATATAAACGGCAGTATCCCGTATTTCGGCTCGGCGGCGGTGGATGCCCACTCTTTGCCGAAAAGGAAATTAAAAAGCCCGATTTCCCGAATTGCAGGAATACCCGAAATAATCAGATATACCGTTATGAGCAGAACACAGCCGACAGTTATTAAACCGAGTATGAGAAATATGCCGTGTACGATATTCTCGAATAATCTGTTTTTCTTCATAGTTTAACCTCAATGGGAACAAGCGGCGGCACTTGTGCGCCGTCGCTTAGAGTCCTTAGTTAGCAGGAACTACACCTGCGCCGCTGATGATCTCGTTTGCTGCTTCGGAAGTAATGTAATCAAAGAACTTCTGAGCGCTCTCGGAGAGAGTTGCATCCTTTTTGGTTACAAGAACGAAGGGACGCTGTACCACATAACTGCCGTCCTTGATGGTTTCTTCACTCGGTGCAATGCCGTCAACTGTCAGTGCTTTTACGGTATCTTTTACAGAAGCAAGAGAAGCATAGCCGATTGCACCGGGGTTGCTTGCAACGGTAGTGATAACGTCGCCGGTAGAGGTCAGTTCCTGACGGTACTTGCACTTATCTTCGGTATCGGTGATGGACTCAAAGCCATCTCTTGTACCGCTGCCTGCTTCACGACCGATGAGTACGATCTCAGCATCGTTGCCACCAACTTCTTTCCAATTCTTGATTTCACCGGTGTAGATCTTTGCAATGGTTTCTACGTCAAGATCAAAACGGGGTTGTTAGGATTTACAATGATTGCGATGCCGTCGTATGCAAGGATCGTACCTTCAAGTCCGTTTGCCTTTTCCTCATCCTTGAGGTTGCGGCTTGCAAGACCGATGTCGCATCTACCTTCCTGAACCGCCTGAATGCCTGCGCCGGAGCCGGTAGCGTTGTAGGTTACAGTAATGCCGGTCTCAGCTTCAAAGGCTTCACCCAAAGCACCGATGACCTTATTCATAGAGGTAGAGCCATCTGTTGCAACTGCTTCCTTGTTGCCGCCACAACCGGTAAGCGCACATACGATGAGCATTGCTACTGTGAGTAAACTAATAATCTTTTTCATTTTCAAAATCTCCTTTTGATTATTATTTGCATTTATTTGTCGATTCTCTCGACTACGGTTACATTTTATCGCTGTGCTGTAAAATCCGTAACCAAATCGGTGTAAAATCAGAGTAAAATTGTTTATACACAAAAAAGACGGCAAGGAGAATTTATCCCTACCGCCATTTCGCTTGAATCACTCTCTGTTCCCGTCATAAATTTTCATTTTTTCTATCAGATCATAAAGGCATTTATCGTATTGCTTTTGATCAATAGCATGACGTTCTAAGAATAGATCCAATGTATTCTTTTGTCTTAAATATAATTGCTTTTTCTTTTCTTCGGGTGACATTTTCGCCCATTCATCATATTCCGTTAACTTATCTTTCATCTGTTATCTCCATAAAACCATGGGCTCTTTAAGTCATAAAAATTTTGCCCCGATTTACAGCATCGTTTCAATCAATTCCTTCGAGCCCTTCTCACTCAAATATTTGGGTGCGATATCAAAAGCCGTCATACAACCGCTTTCACCTTTTTCATACAATCTCCACGCCGCTCTTGCATACGCCGTGAGGACGGAAGCGGTAAATTCAGGATTTGAGTCCAGTTTCAAACTGTATTCGATAATGTGCTGGTTCTCTCCATTCAAGCCGGTTCTTCCACTTCGAATGACAAAGCCGCCGTGAGGAATACCGCTATGATTTCTTCTCATCTCCTCTTCGGTGATAAAGTGAACCGTTGTATCGTAATCTGCAAAATAGTTCGGCATCGTTACAATTTCGTTTTTAATTTTTGTCAAATCAGCGCCTTCCTCAGCCACAACAAAGCACTCTCTTATGTGCTTTTCTCTTGTAGCTAATTCAGGGGCTTCTCCACTCCGTACTGATTGTAATGCATCTTCCACAGGAATTGTGTATTGTTTCGCATCAAGGACACCCTGAATTCTTCGAATAGCATCAGAATGTCCTTGGCTTACACCTTTTCCCCAGAATGTATAGTCCTTCCCGTTTGGCAGGATTGCCGATGCATACATTCTGTTAATCGAAAACATGCCAGGATCCCAACCGACAGAAATAACAGCAGCCTTTTCAGAGCTCATTGCTGCTTGGTTTACATTTTCAAAATGCTCCGCAATTTTTGCGTGTGTATCAAAGCTATCGACAACATTAAAGTGTTTTGCTAATTCAGGTGTTTGTCTCGGAAGATCTGTAGCGCTTCCGCCGCAAATGATCATCACGTCAATTTTGTCCGTCCATTCCAAAACGCTATCGGCTCTGACAATCGGAACACCAACAGAATTTGTTTTTATTGTCGAAGGATCCCGTCGTGTAAATATAGTGACGAGCTCCATATCGCTTGCCGCATTTACAGCAAGCTCCACTCCTTTTGCAAGATTTCCATATCCATAAATACCAATTCGAATCATATTATTTCCTTTCTCATCATTCTTCGCCTGTCCAACAATAAGTGCAAATCTTATCACGCTCAAGACCAATTGCCTCAAGAATTCCATCTAAGCTCTGATAGCCAAGAGAGTCAAATCCCATTTCTTCACAAATAGTTCGAAGCAGACACTTTCCACGTTCGGTTTTTGCGTCGGCATATTCGGCGATATGCTCTTTTCCTTCTTCTCCTTCTTTTTGCTGTATTATTCTTCGGGCAATCAGTTCCATCTCCGAATTGCTACGAGAAAAATTCAAATATTTGCAAGAGAACATTATCGGAGGACAAGCAGAGCGCATGTGTACCTCTTTTGCGCCGGATTGATAAAGGAAATCTACTGTTTCACGAAGCTGTGTTCCACGAACGATGGAATCGTCGACCAAAAGCAATTTTTTTCCTTTTATTCTTTCGGGAACGGGAATCTGTTTCATTTCCGCAATTAGATTACGCATTTCTTGGTTGGAGGGTGTGAACGAACGTGCCCAAGTTGGCGTATATTTTATAAAAGGGCGAGCAAAGGGCTTCTGAGACATATTGGAAAAACCTATTGCATGTGGTACACCCGAGTCCGGAACTCCTGCAACGTAATCCACGTCGGGAATTCCATTCTGTAAAGCTTCGTCACGTGCCATAATTTCTCCGTTTTTACAACGCATTACCTCAACATTGACCCCTTCATAGTTGGAGTTGGGATACCCGTAGTACGTCCACATAAACGCGCAAATCTTCATCTTCTCTCCGGGCTTTGATAACTGTTCAATTCCGTCAGCAGTAATTTTTACAATTTCTCCGGGGCCGAGATTGTAATACATACTGTATCCAAGCTTTTGAAATGCGAAGGATTCAATACAGGTACAATATCCTGTTTCTTTTTTGCCGATTTCAACAGGAAGTCTACCAACCTTATCACGAGCAACGATAAGGCAATCGGGCTTCATTAAAAGGATCGTACACGACCCGTCAATTACCTCTCTCGCATAGCGAATGCCATCGACAATATTATCACACTGATTGATTAAACCGGCGATCAATTCCGTAGAATTAACCTTTCCGGAGGACATTGCCATAAACTGATGACCTACACCGGAAAAGGTCTTTTCCACCAATTCCTCTGCATTGTTGATAATCCCAACGGTCGCAATTGCAAAAAGTCCAAGATGACTGCGCACCAACAGTGGCTGGGGATCGGAATCTGAGATACATCCAATGCCGACTGTTCCGCTCATTTTCTCCAAGTCACTCTCAAATTTTGTGCGGAACGGTGTACTCTCAATGCTATGAATCTGACGCTGATAACCCTTGTCCGTGTCATAGAAGATCATTCCGCCTCGCTTAGTCCCCAAATGAGAATGATAGTCAGTGCCAAAGAATACGTCATATTTACAGTTTTCTCTTGATATTGCTCCAAAAAATCCACCCATATAAAACTGTTCCTTTCTTGAAAATAATAACGCAGGGGTGGCATGACCTCCCCTGCGTTTAAGGCGATTATGCGAAGAACAGCTTGTTGAGCGTCATAGGATCAATATATTCGCCATCCTTATAAACACGCATATTTCCGGAGGCGATCTCGTCAATCAACATCACATTGCCCTGTGCATCATAACCGAATTCAAATTTAATATCGTAAAGGTCAAGACCTTTTGCTTTCAAATCGTCAGCAACAATCTTTGTAATAGCCTGAGTTTGAGCCTTGAGAGAGTCGTACTGCTCGGCCGTCATAACACCCAAGTCTACAAGGCCATCTTTCGTAACAAGAGGATCACCCTTGGCATCATTCTTAAATGTGGTTTCAACATAAGCAGGAAGATCTTGCCCCTCAGTGCAATAATCGGAGTAGCGGCGATAGAAGGAGCCGACTGCCTTATAACGGCAAATAACTTCTAAGCCCTTACCAAACACTTTTGCAGGAAGAACCTCCATCGTGGTATCGTCAAGATTTGCAGAAACATAGTGTGTGCGAATGCCAGCAGCATTGATTTTCTCAAAGAAATAGATGGACATACGCAGGTTCACATCGCCAACACCTTCAATGGTCAAACCAACGCTGTTCTCACCGGGATCAAATACACCGTCCTTGCCGGTGCAATCATCCTTAAAGAGCAGCAAACAGTTTCCATTGGGAAGCTCATAAACATTCTTGGTTTTTCCTGTATATAAAAGTTTCAAATTTTCCATATTGTAATACCTCTTTCTTAAACTTTACTCGAATTCTATGGTTCCAACCGGTTTGGGCGTGACATCAACCATTACACGGTTGATACCTTCTACTTCGTGAGTAATACGGTCGGTAATATGATGAATCAGCGGATACGGAATTTCTTCTATGGTAGCTGTCATAGCATCGGTCGTATTAACCGCACGAATGATAGCAGCCCACCCTTCGTAACGCTTGCCATCTTTTACACCGACACTCTTAAAATCGGGAACAGCGATAAAATACTGCCATACCTTACCGGCAAGACCATTCTTATCAAATTCTTCACGCAAAATCGCATCGGCTTCACGGAGAGCGTGAAGTCTGTCACGGGTAATAGCACCAAGGCAACGAACGCCAAGTCCCGGACCGGGGAACGGCTGACGGTAGACCATATCGTGAGGAAGACCGAGTGCTTCTCCGACCACACGGACCTCATCCTTGAAGAGCAATTTTACAGGCTCTACAAGTTCGAACTGCATATCCTCGGGAAGACCGCCAACGTTGTGATGCGCCTTAACACCGTCGCTTTCCAGAATATCGGGGTAGATGGTGCCTTGCGCAAGGAAGGAGATGCCTTCCAATTTGGAGGCTTCCTCATCAAATACCTTGATAAACTCACCGCCGATGATCTTGCGCTTCTTTTCAGGTTCGCTGACACCGGCAAGCAGATCAAGAAAGCGGTCGGTGGCATCTACATAGATTAGGTTGGCACCCAATTCTCTGCCAAACACCTCGATAACCTGTTCGGACTCGCCTTTGCGCATAAGTCCGTGGTTGACGTGAACACAGGTGAGTTGCTTGCCTATTGCTTTAATGAGCAGTGCGGCTACTACAGAAGAATCTACGCCGCCGGAAAGGGCAAGCAATACCTTCTTATCGCCGACCTGTTCTCTGATTTCTTTTACTTGTTCTTCTATGAACGCTTTTGCAAGTGCTTTTGTTGTAATACTCTCCATATTTTCGGGGCGAACTGTTTTCTCCATGTCTGTTTCTCCTTATTCGTTGGTATAGTTATCAAAATAACCTTGGATATATACGATCGGAGTGCCCTTGTCACCGGAGCCGGAGGTCAAATCACAAAGGGAGCCGATCAAGTCAGTCAGACGTCGCGGTGTAGTTCCCTGAGATACCATATTACCCACAAGAGAGGAGCCGTCCTTCTGTTGAATTTTACCCTTGATGGCTTCCTGCAATTCCTTACCCGAAAGAGCAGAGAAATCATTGTCGGCCAAATATTTCAGCTTTAATTCATTGGGCGTGCCTTCCAGACCAGGCGTGTACGCAGGAGATACAACCGGGTCAGCAAGTTCCCAGATCTTGCCGACAGGATCCTTAAATGCACCGTCACCGTATACCATAACCTCAATATGCTTACCGGTAATTTCAAGAAGCTTTGCCTGAATATCCTTAACCATCTTCTGACATTCTTCTCTGGGGAACAGCTTTACAGTATCCTCAGTCGCCTTATTGGAACCAAGCAGACCGTAGCGAGCATTATAGCCACTACCGTCAACAGACTCGGTCATAATTTCATCCAACCCGTAAACACGTTCAGCACCTGCGGCTTTCAGTAAACGCTTAGTGCGAGCACGGCTGTGAATATCACAATTGAGAACATTCTTGGTGTAATTGAGTATTGCTCGGCAGTCGTTGGCAAAGATAACCTCTACCTCGGCTCCTGACTCACGAACCAAATTGGAATAATATTCTACGTAATCAACACCCGTGAAGGTATGTTTTGGATATCCAAACAAGCTCCTCCACTCATTCTCGGTCAACACATCGGTATAAGGGTTAATGCCTTTTTCATCAAGCAAATCTATATCAACAAGATGGTTTCCCACCTCATCAGACGGGTAGCTGAGCATCAAAACAACCTTTTTGCAACCTTTGGCAATACCGCGCAAACAAATTGCAAAGCGGTTTCTGCTGAGAATCGGAAAGATAACACCGACGGTTTCTCCTCCAAACTTATTTCGTACATCTGTTGCTATATTGTCCACGCTTGCATAGTTGCCCTGTGCACGAGCCACAATCGCCTCAGTCATACAGACAACATCCCGATCTCTCGGAATAAGTCCTTCCACGTTCATTGCTTCAACAACGGAACCTGTTACAATTTCCGCCAAGTTGTCACCCTGACGGATAATCGGAGCACGGAGTCCCATTGAAACTGTTCCATATACTCTGCTCATAATTTTCCTCCAACTATTGACTAATTCTTCTGATACTATTATAATACAAACATAGCTATAAGTAAAATAGATAATACTTACAATAGTAATAAGGTGAACTTATATGAAAACAAAACTTGATTATTACCGCATTTTTTATGAAACTGCACGTTACCGTTCATTTTCTACCGCAGCTGGGCGCTTATATATTTCACAGTCAGCCATTTCTCAATGCATACATCAGCTCGAAGATGACCTTAATGTTCAGCTCTTTGTAAGAACAAGAAAAGGCGTATCACTCACAAACGAGGGGAAAATTCTTTTTTTGAAGGTTGAAAATGCAATCAACTCGATAGAACAGGGCGAAAGCCAACTTGAGCGCCTTCGTCATTTAGAAGCGGGTGAGCTTAAAATCGCCGCAGGTGACACGATAACAACCCACTTTCTCCTAAAATATCTGGAAGAATATCACGCTACCTATCCCGACATCAGAATTGAAATGGCAAACTCCTATTCCTCCCAGATGCTCGCCCTTGTAAAAGAAGGAAAAGCAGATCTGGCGTTTGTCAATATGCCAATGGAAGATGAAGAGCTTGTGTTTGAGCCTTGCCTTGAAATTAACGACGTGTTCGTCTGCGGTTCGGATTTTGAGACCAAGGCATCTTATTCGTGGGAAGAAGTAGCGGGGTTGCCGTTGATCCTTATTGAAAAAAACGCATCATCACGGCACTTTCTTGAAAAGAACTTCAACGAAAAGAACATATCTTTAAATCCGCAAATTGAGGTAGCAGTACACGATTTGCTGATTCGGTTTGCTTCTATTCATCTTGGTATTTCGTGCCTTATTGAAGAATTTGCAAGCGAGGAACTGGAAAAAGGAATCATCAAGAGAATACCGCTTGATCCACCGCTACCGAAACGAAGCATCGGTTGTGCTTATCTAAAAAACGCACCGCTTTCCTATGCCGCAAAAGCATTTTTAGATTCGATTAAACAACAAGGATAAATATAGTTTTCGTAACCCTTGTATTATCTTTGAAAAAGCAGTATAAGATTGACTGATTACACAAACGAAAGATACTTTTTGGTATATTCCGTGTATTTTTCTCTGTAGAACTCATTGTCGCTTCTGAGCAATTTCAAGGACTCGTGCAGATTCATATTCTGCTCTTTGGTATCCATAACGCAACCTGCAATATTGGAGCAATGGTCAGAAACTCTTTCCATATTGGTAATAAGGTCGCTCCATACAAAGCCGGCTTCAATACCGCATTCGCCCACACGCAAGCGGTCGATATGACGGGTGCGGAGAAGCTCTTTCATTCGGTCAATGACCTGTTCAAGAGGTTCTACAAGATTAGCTTGTTCAGCGTTATTCTCTATAAATGCACCATACGACAGCATTACAATTTCAGTAGTTGCCGCACATAGCGAATCCATTTCTGCTTTTGCGCCCTCGGAGAACACGATTCCTTTTTCACGCATTTCTTCTGCGGATTCAAGGATATTCACTGCGTGGTCAGATATGCGCTCAAAGTCGCCTATGGCTTTCAGCAGCATTGATGCCATTGCACCTTCGGTTTCATTAAGCTGCTTCATACTCAGCTTAACAAGATAGCTGCCGATAATATCTTCAAAGTGGTCTGTTTTATCTTCCGCTTCACGAATAGCTTCTGCTTTGGCTTTGTCATAAGTGCCAAGACATTCCACGCTGCTTTTCAAAGCATCGGTAGCGATCTTCGCCATATCGCAAGTGAGGTTGTGCGCACACTCTAAGGCGATTGCGGGGGTTGAGAGAAGTCTGTCATCAAGTTCGGAAACTTTTTCGGGCAACTTGGAATCGGGAACGAGCTTATATGCAAGCTTTTCAAGGAGTCCCGACATAGGAAGCAGGAGCAATGTGCATACAATATTAAAGATGGAGTGTGCCGTTGCAATTCCCGCAAAAGAAGCAGATTCATTTAATAATACCGGTGCAAACAGCACATTGACAAGCGAGAATACAATGAGACACACAACGGTTCCTATGATGTTAAAGGACAAATGCACAAGCGCCGCACGCTTAGCATTCTTTGTTGTACCAACAGAAGAAATCATTGCGGTAACACAGGTGCCGATATTCTGTCCCATAATGATCGGGATTGCCGCACCATAGGAAACGGCACCCGTAGCCGCCAATGCCTGCAAAATACCAACAGAGGCTGAGCTGGACTGAATAATGGCAGTAAGAATCGCACCGGCAATAACACCAAGGATAGGATTCTTGAACATAATAAACAGTTCTTGGAAAGCAGGAACATCTCTAAGCCCTGAAACTGCACCAGTCATCGTTTCCATACCGAACATAAGAGTTGCAAAGCCGAGAAGCACCATACCGATGTCCTTCTTCTTGTTGCTCTTTGTGAACATAAAGAGCACAATACCGATAAGCGCAAGAAGAGGCGTAAAAGAAGAAGGCTTCAGTAGTTTCAAGAACATATTACTGCCCGAAATACCGCTAAGGCTCAAGATCCACGCAGTAACGGTAGTACCGATATTGGCACCCATGATAACGTGAATGGCTTGTTTCAGGTTCATAAGTCTTGAATTAACAAAGCCAACGACCATAACCGTTGTAGCGGATGAACTTTGAATAACCGCTGTAACACCAAGACCGGTAAGTAAACCTGCAAGCTTGCCGGATGTCAACTTGCCGATCATAATTTCAAGTTTGCTGCCTGCGCTTCGCTCCAGTGCGCCGCCCATAAGGTTCATTCCGAAAAGAAATAAGCATAGTCCGCCTATGAGCGTAAGTACGTCAAAAATGTCCATTTACACAACCTCATATCTTTATAATCTATTCCTCAAACGCATTTTACTTGCATTTTACGATTATTTTACAGCGAGGGTGTAAAATCGGTAATCACATCCGTGTAAAATCGATGTAAAATCAGCTTTGGAACAAAAAGAAAGACGCCATATTTATATGACGTCTTTTAATAACTACTATTTATTATTACATGTTACGTTTCATACGATCTAAAGTGGATGAGATTGGATTAACCCCAAAACTACGGCGCTGCTTGTTCACTGCGTATTCGCTCACGCCATACAACTTTGCAATCTCTTTATCGGAGATAAAATGCCATAAAAACATCAACCGATCTTCATCAAGCTGATAAAAATCCTCAGGGAACGAGTCTAAATATCTCGTATCTGGGTGCTGCCTTGATATAGCTCGTTTTAAAACCGCCATTTTTTCTTTAAATGTCTTTTCTATATTTTTGTTATCCATAAGCTTATGTAGGCCTCCGTTTTTACTCTTGCCACTATATTACGAACAGTGTTGAGTTTTTAGATACTTTTTTTAAGTGTATTCGCTTCTACACTTTATATTATAATTTACCGCAGTAAAAAAGTAAATGTTTTATATAACCTTTGCAATGGAACTGTTTTTCAATACCGTAAAATTTTTTCAATTTTGGGATATAGAAAACCGGATGAACATATACGTTCACCCGGCTTACCGTTATGTATCCTTACACCTCGCAGTACAATAAATTAAAGCAGAAAGCCGCCTGTTTTCTCGATAAATTTTCGGACAAAATCAGTGAAAACCCAGTGTTTATGCGGCTTTCAAGGCTTTTGTGTTATTATACCGCGAGCATCTATTCTTCGAACTATTCCTGTAGCTTTCATATATAAATCTCCTTTTAATTCAAATCGTGATAGTATTATTTGTGATTAAAGGGAATTTATACTGATTTAAGTTTTGTTTTTAAAATTTGACTTTATTAACAAGTTGTGTTATTATAAATAAAATTATTCGGGAGGAAAACGGTATGTTTTTTATCATCATGCGACGTATGCGATGAAAGCTTGTATCTTTTTTAGGTGCAGGCTTATTCTGCTTTGTGCCTAAACGTGTGATGAAAAGAATTTAACCTTTTTTATTAACTGTTAATGGCACAAAAGCTATTAACAGTTTTTATATTTATGGAGGTTATTATGAGCATATTAAAAACAAAAAGATTATTACTTAGACCCTTAAATTCCAATGATGCTGAAGCTATGTTCCAAAATTGGACTTTTGACGAAAGAGTAGCAAGATATTGTCGGTGGTATCCGCACAAAAGTATAGACGAAACAAAGCAACTGCTTAAAATATATTTAGAGCAAGCAGAAAACGGTTTTGATTATCGGTGGGGAATTGTATTAACGGAAACAAATAAACTTATCGGGTGCATTGTTGTTGTGGATTTATCAGATGACAACAAAACTGCAATAATCGGTTATGTCCTATCATACAAATATTGGAATAATGGAATTTCAACCGAAGCGCTTTCTGCTGTTATAACAAAACTTTTTGATGATGGTATTGAAATTATAAAAGCGGAACACCACATTGATAACATTGCATCAGGCAGGGTTATGGAAAAATGCGGCATGGAATTCACGCATAACGATAAAGCTCAACGTAAATTTGGTTCAGATGAAAAATGCGATGTCAAATGTTATGAGATTAAAAAATAAATGCGTTATATAGCAAAAGCGGAGTGGACTTCCACTCCGCTTAACAAACATATGATTTTGCGAACTAAATACCATAAAATCATTAAAAACGATAATTACGATTCATACAAACATATCCTTGATATTTTTATTTATCGAATAGCTTAATAATTTTCACATATAAATAATATGACATGTTTTTGTTGCTTATTAAAATTTTATGACAAAAATCAAAAACAGCCGACTTTTTGATTTGTTTGTCCGTTTTTAAGAAAACAATTTTAAAAAAGCTTGATTTTTAAATTGTTTTGTGTTATTATAATAGCTACAATCAAAAGGAGTTGTGTTTTTTATGTCTTATAAAGGACTAAAAAGTTTATATTATGGAGACAATGAAGTTTATGCGCAGGAATATTTAAACAGGTTTAATTCAGAAGAAACAATAAAAATAAACTTTCACATTGGCGAAAATCAAGCTTTTTTTGTGCAAAACACAGAAGTTATGACGCTCGCATACAAGATTGCTAAATTAGATAAAGAGATTGGAAAATTATGTGATGCCCTTCCTGGTGTAGCAATAGACCAATATTCAAAAAAGTGTCTAATAGATGAAATAGTAATAACCAATAAAATTGAAGGCGTCCATAGCAGCAGAAAAGAAATTGGCGAAGCGTTAGATGTATTGGAAACACAATCAAAAGCCAAAGGAAAACGGCAACGGTTTATAAGTTTAGTTAATAAATATCTCAAGTTGATTAAAAATGAACTAATATCTTTGGAGAGTTGCAAGGATATCAGAGATATTTATGATGAAGTTTTCCTTGAAGAAGTTGTTAACGAAGAACCTAATAACAATCCTGACGGCAAAATTTTTAGAAAGGAATCCGTTTCCATCCATAGCGAAACAGATAAAGTCATTCATATAGGCTTAACTCCGGAAAGTAAAATAATTGAAGCAACCACTTTGGCTTTGCAGTTTTTGAACGATGATTCCATAGAAGAATTGTTTAGAGTTTGCATTTTTCATTATCTCATCGAATATATACACCCCTTCTATGATGGGAATGGTAGGCTAGGTAGATTTATTTTAAGCTATGGCATTTCCAAAGTTTTATCGCCGCTAATTTCTTTCAGAATCTCAGAAACAATAAAGGAAAATATTAATGCATATTACAAGGCGTTCAAAACCTGTAATGATCAACGGAATCTCGGCGATTTAACTCCTTTTCTATTAATGCAGCTAAACATGATTTTAACTTCTATGGAAGAATTGAAAAAATCATTGCAACAAAAACTAGCAACTTGGAATAAGTACGAGAAGGCGATTGAGGCGCGCTGCGACGATTTTGAACTCCTCAAATTGTATAGTTATCTGATACAAGCAGCTTTATTTAGCGAAAAAGGAATATCAATGTTAGAACTTCAGGAAAATATGAAAAAAAGCAACTATATGGTTAAGTGCCTTTTAGGCAAAATCCCTGAAGAAATGATAGTTATCAAAAAGAAAAGTAATTTTAAATTTTACTCTATCAATCTGGAAAAATTAAACAAAATCATTCTTGAGGAAAGCATTGAAAAACTGTAGCAAAAGCGAGGTGAAATTCACCTCGCTTTTGCTATGTATGGTCAAAATATGCTGTTTTTCTTCAAAAATTTTTGCTCTAAAATTGCTCGAAAACCCAGTATTTATAAAGGTTTATCACACTTTTGTGTTATTATAACACGAGCCTCTATACGGCGTACAATATCTGTTGCTTTCATATATTCATTTCTCCTTAAATTACAAATTGTGTTGTCTATTACGAGCGACAAGCGAGTAACAAGGTTCACTCAGGTGTCAAAATTTCCAATTTTCGAAACGCCGTGTGGTTCATATTATCTGTATTTCTGGGAGAAATATACCGCAAGATTTACTTTTTAGTGTTTGTGTGATATAATAAATCAAATCAATTTTGGAGCGCTGATTATGAAAACTCATTTTCGCATAGAGAACAAAGAATTTACAGAATATCTCAAAATAACAACTAAAGATAAAGAGTATTATTTTTGCGATGATTTAACAATTGAATATGACGATTGCAATACTTTAAATGTTGATATCGAATTGATACAAGCAGAAGAATATCTCAAAATCAAAGCCAAAAACTCATTCTTAAGATTGTTGTTAAATATAGTAAAATTGATTTTCTCTCCGTTACTGTATTTTATCGACAATGAAGATGGGATTGGTTTGGATAAAGGTTATCATTCTTTCACTCCATTTACGATGAAACAATCCATTTCTATAGACTCTCCTGATGAAAAGACAATCAGCATCACTTATATCGACTCGGCCTATAACAAAACAACAAAGAAATTCACTCCACCCACACTCAAATATCAAGAAAATACAATCATTAATACAGAGCAAATTGCATTTTCACCACTCGTATTAGAAAGAGAATGGAACACATATCATATTCCTGCGTTTTCTGTAATAATGGTTGTCATATTGTTATTGAATTGGTTAAACTTTTCAATATTTGCAAAAGTAATAAGAGAAATACCGTTATATCCAATATCCGAAAATATTGGTGGAATCATCGGAATGTCGTTTTGCTCTCTTGTTATGATTGCATTGCTGATTGCGTATATCGTTGTCATTGTCAAATCGCATAGGTTGTATAAAGAAATTTCAAAAGTAAATATGTAATCATAAAAGCGAGGTGAATTTCACCTCGCTTTTGCTATGTATAAAAACCGCCCAAAACTTTGTTTTGACACCAATGCGTCGGGTGGGGCAAACCAGCAAAAACTATAGTGTTTATGCAGGTTTTAGGCGGTTTGCCCTATTATAACGCATTCCTCTATTCTTCTAACTATTCCTGTTGCTTTCATATATAAGAACCTTACCTTTCTAAAAATCGGAGATTTTTGAAAGGTGCCAAGAACCTTGTTGCTCGGTACCCTCGCAATAAAAACTCCTTTGTTGATTTGATAACACTGTTATTATCTGTAAGCATTGGAGTTTTATACTTGAATTCGTTTTGTTTATTTAAACATAATTTCGTTAATGACGCTTTGCAGATATTCCTGTCTGCCGCTTGAGGGCAATTCGGGTGCACCCATATCCTCGGCAATTTTTGCAAGTTCGGTCAATGTAGCGCTTCCTTCTACTATCTTCTTGCCGATGCCCACCTTAAAGGAAGAATATCGTTCATCAACAAAGGAGTCTATTCTGCCATCTTCAATAATTTTTGCCGCTTTGATAAGCCCTAATGCAAAGGTATCCATACCGAGTATAAATGCATGGAACATA
>JAZRKE010000086.1:0-41548 GCA_045646145.1 Acutalibacteraceae bacterium
ACCGCTTGTGGCACGCACGCGGGCATCAAAACAGTCCACTGGACTGTTTTTAAAGCTTTGCTTTTGCCCTGTTCGAGTCTCTCGAAAAATAAAAACAGCACCATCTTGCGATGATACTGTTTTTCTTTGGCGGAGTAGGAGAGACTCGAACTCTCGCGCCGGTTACCCGACCTACACCCTTAGCAGGGGTGCCTCGTCACCAACTTGAGTACTACTCCATAATTGTTACGCTATATACATATTAAGGTTGTCGCCATTCGATTTTTGTAGTTCCTCGGCATGTGCCCTCTTGCGGTGCCCGACGACTCGATACAGTCGTATCTCACTTGTCGACCGCTGCGCCTTTTCGCACTCGCTGTATCTGCCACCGGCAGCGCTCGTGCTCAAAGCCCGTCACCAACTTAAGTACTACTCCATAATTGTTACGCTATATACATAACAAAAAATGGCGGAGAGGAAGGGATTCGAACCCTTGTGGGCTTGCACCCAAACGGTTTTCAAGACCGCCTCGTTATGACCACTTCGATACCTCTCCGTTTGCGACTGAATCATTTTAACACAAGTTTACTTTTTTGTCAACATTTCTATTGCAAAATATTTAATATTCCGTATAATAAATTTGAGGTGAAGTCAATGCCGCTTGTTGATAAGCCATTACATATCTTTGAACCTAATCCCTTAGCTTGCGGTCAAGCAGTACTTGCAATGCTTTGTGGGGTAGATGTTAGTGAAATAATCAATCTTTGCGGAACCGAAAGAGAGATTAAACTAATTGATATTAAAAGCACTCTTGATTTTTATAAAATTAAATATTCTAACGAACGTAAATCTGTAACCAATAAAACTGAGTTGCCCAAGGTTGCAATTTTAAGTCTGGAAACGCCTAAATGTTGGCATTGGTCACTTTATTTTGACGGAATTTTTTATGATCCTGAATATGGAATTCTAGAAGATTTCCCACCATCAAATCGCAGATATTTTTGGGAAGTTTATAATTAAAGCACTATCGTGTGATAGTGCTTTAATTCATTATATTATAAACAAGCGTAGTTAACATACATAGCAGTATCCCAACTAAAGTCGGCAAAACAAAGCCGAGCGCCGTCCATTTTAATGAACCTGTTTCCTTTTTTATAGTTAACAGAGAGGTCATACACGGCCAGTGAAACAGGGAAAACAGCATAATATTTAGGGCGGTCAGCATGGTCCAACCATTGTCTAAAAAGAGTTGACGCAGTAAAGTTACATCACTAATATTATTAAGGTTGGCAGAGCCCATATATGCCATAATAATTATCGGTATAACAATTTCATTTGCCGGTAGTGCTAATATAAAGGCAAGAAGAATAACGCCGTCCAAGCCCAGCAGCGAGGCAAACGGGTCTAAAAATGAACTGAGGTGGCTAAGCACCGAAGTACCATTTACCGTTACATTTGCGGCAATCCAGATAATGAATCCTGCGGGAACTGCCGACATAACAGCTCTTCCCAATACAAACAGCGTTCTGTCGAATACCGAGCGAACCAGAGTTTTAAAAATTTCGGGGCGGCGGTAGGGGGGCAGTTCAAGGGTAAATGCAGAAGGCATCCCCCGAAGAACCGTTTTTGAGAGAATGTAGGACACGGCGAGAGTCATAAAAATTCCGGTTAAAATCAGTGTAGTTAAAATCAGTGCTGATAAAAACGAGCCACCCACTCCGCTTACAAAAAACATTGTAATAATGCTTATTAACAGAGGGAATCTACCGTTACACGGAACAAAGGAATTGGTGAGTATAGCTATTAATCTTTCTCTCGGAGAATCTATAATACGGCAGCCGATAATACCGGCTGCATTACATCCAAAGCCCATACACATTGTGAGGGATTGTTTTCCACAGGCATTACATTTTTTAAAGCATCTATCAAGGCAAAAGGCTATTCGTGGTAGGTATCCTGAGTCCTCAAGTAGTGTGTAAAGCGGAAAGAAAATTGCCATTGGAGGCAACATTACCGACACTATCCAGGCGACCACCCTGAAAACACCGCGAATAAGCATATCATTTATTACAATGGGTACTCCTATATTTTCAAAAAAGACATATAATGTGTCCTCTAAGGAAAACAATAGATTACTAAGTAATTCGCTAGGGTAGTTTGCTCCTTTAATGGTTATCCAAAAGGTTAATGCTAAAAGTAAAAGCATTAGAGGGAAAGCAGTTAATCTGCCTGTTAAGAACTTATCTATTTTTTTATCTCTTTCTCGGGCTTTCTGTGCTGATATAACACATTCCTTAAATATTTCGTGCGCTTTTGCGTTAATCTCTTTGGATGAAAGGGTAGTATCACCTTGTTTATTTATGTTTCCAATGTCTGCAATCTTTACTATTTCATCAAGTAAAGTGTCAAGTCCTATGTTTTTTCTTGCTGAAATTTCAACGACGGGAATACCAAGCCTTTCTGAAAGCCTTGCAGTGTCAATTTTAATTCCTCTTTTTTTTGTTTCATCAGCAAAATTAAGGCAAAGAATTGTGTTTTTTAGTGTAGTGGTTATCTGAAGAATTAAATTAAGATTTCTTTCCAACGCTGTTGCATCACAGACAGTAACATTAACCTCAGCCCCACCGTTTAATATAAAATCACGCGCCACCTCTTCCTCTTTTGAGTGAGCGGACAGGGAGTAGGTGCCCGGCGTATCAATTAAAACAATTCTCCGGCCCATAAAGTTTAGAGTACCAATTGCCGTTTCAACTGTTTTTCCCGCCCAATTACCTGTATGCTGATGTAACCCTGTAAGTGCATTGAAAACGGTGCTTTTCCCGACATTTGGGTTGCCGGCTAAGCAAACGGTTATATCACTATCGTTATTTTTTAAAACCGAAAAATCATTAGAAATCAGTGAAATTCCGGTCGCGCTTTTACTAAGTCCCAAAATATCACCTCATTAATAATATATTTTGTGCGTCCTCACGCCTTAAGGCTATAACCGTACTCTTTATTAAGTATGCGGTAGGGTCGCCTAATGGGCTTTTAAACAAGGCTTCAATTTCTGTGCCCTCAGAAAAGCCTATGTCGAGAAGCCGAGTATATAAAGAAAAGTCGGGAGAAATTCCTTCTATAATGCCCGACTGTCCTATAGGTAAATCGGTTAAAAGCATAAAATTCACTCCTACAGTGTATTCTATGCTAATAAAAAAATTCCGTACCTTAGGCGTTGTACCCGTAAGGATACAACGCCAGTTTTATTCGCCTTGTGGCGAGTTATATTGCTTCGCAGTTATATTCGGCTACCGCCGAGTGATATTGCCTTCGGCAGTTTTATAGGCGAATAAAATACCACTGAAACCGCAAGGTTTCAATATCGCTTTTGCCGACAGGCAAAAATATCACTGTGAGACTTGTCTCACAATATCACTATTAAAACATTTTCTTTTGAGATAGTAAAAGGATGTGTAGAAATTCTACACATCCTTTTAATTTGTCTCATACCGTAACAAGCAGGAAAAATGTTTATCACATTTTCCACTTGTTAGGAGAACCTAAAACCCTTTACAAGTAACTTCATCTATTCGACAAATTGGAATCTATCGTTATAAATTAATATCAATTTCGTACTTGTCATCAACAAGCAAATAATTGACTTTATGCTTTTTTGCAAGTTCTAACATCTGTGCATTATCTGACAATACACTTTCCATAGTACACCATTCATCATCTATACGATTTTCAATAATGTTTGCATATTTTTTTATGTCAGGAAAGTGAATTCTGATATAATCCTCACTCATTACTAGACAATAATATTTGATGTCTGTGAGATATTCTCTTTCAAAATCCCTTTGCCAATCAAACGGAATATAGCAACCCTCAACAATTAGGTTTTGCTTGTTCTCAATGGCTGTTTTAATCATTTCGCAGACAATTGGCCATAAGTATGCGGTCAAATCATTATCATCACTCATAGGAGTAAGTTCTGTATTACCGCTACGAATTAAACCCATTTTTAGATGGTCTATTGAAAGATATGGGTATTTATATTTTTCAAGCAGTTTTTGTGCAAGTGCTGTCTTGCCCGTGTGCGATGCACCTGTAATTAGAACAATCATTATCTTCATCCCTATAAATTCTTATTTATCGGTTAGTATATTGTAGCATAATTTATGTCAATAGTAAAGGAATATAAAAAACACCCGTGATGTTTCGACATCACGGGTATAATTCGTTTTGTAGAAAACTGTCCTTAAGAGTACGACTCCTTCGGCACGGAATTTTTTGTTATGTATTAGTCTTCAAGAACCGAAGTGCAGTGCGGACAGCGTGTTGCATCAATAGCAATTTCGGTTTTGCAGAAGGGGCAGATTTTCTGTGTAGGAGCCGCAATTTCCTCTTCTTCAGTTTTCTTTTTAAAGCCCTGTGTGCTTAATTTTTCAATAGCGGCAACACCCTTAATAAGCATAAAGATTATGAAAGCCATAATTAAGAAATTAATAACTGCTGTGATGAATGCGCCATATTTAATAGCGTTATCACCATTGAGCGGAAGCACATAAGAACTGAAATCTACCTTGCCGAAGAGGGCAAGAATAGGGGAGATAATGTTATCGGTAAGACTTGTAACGATGTCTTTGAAGGCGGCACCAATAATAACACCGACCGCCATATCAAGTACATTACCTTTAGTTATAAATTCTTTGAATTCATTGAAAAACTTTTTCATATTTATTCCTCTTTCCCTTATTTTATTATTATACGCGGCACCCTTTGAGTAATACCGCAAATAATTTCGTAGCCAATAGTAGAGCATTTTTCGGCAATTTCATCGGCAGTAATTTCTTCTCCGAAAAGAATTACCTCATCTCCCGATTTTACATCTTTTATATCGGTAACATCTATCATAAATTGGTCCATACAGATGTTTCCGATTATATGGGCGCGTTTGCCGTTTATTATTACTTCACCTTTGTTTGAAAGCAATCTCGGATATCCGTCGGCATAGCCTGCAGTAACGGTGGCAACCATCATATCCTTTTCGGCCTTAAATGTTCTTCCGTAACTTACAGTTTCGCCTTTATATAAAGGCTTTACCATTGAAACTACGGATTTCAGCGTCATAACAGGGCGAATTCCCTTGAGGGCAACACTTTTTGAAGGCTTTAGCCCATAGAGTATAATACCGGGGCGGCAGATGTCCATTAAAAATTCGCCCGAGCGAATAATTCCTGCTGAGTTAGAACAGTGAACAAGACCTATATCAAGCCCCTTTTGCTTGATTTTATTAATAACACAGATGAATCGGTTGTATTGCTCATCGGTAAAAGCGGAATCATCTGATTCCAAACTGTCGGCTACGCATAAATGCGTGAAAATTCCCGTGATTTTTAAGTTATCAAGTGTATATAACTTAAAAATATCATCCAAACCGCTTAGGTGCTTGTTTCTGGCGTTAAAACCGATTCTACCCATACCAGTATCAAGCTTTATATGTATGTTGATTGTTTTATTGCGCGCGTTTTTAGAAAGCTCAACAGCATATTCAAGTGAAAATACAGCCTGAGTAATATTTTCATTAGCGAGAACATATGCACTTTCTGGTGGGGTATAGCCTAAAATTAAAATGGGCTTGTTTATGCCGTACTTGCGGAGATTAAGCGCTTCTTCTAAATTAGAAACTGCAAAGCTGTCTGCACATGCACTGTCAAGCGCACAAGCAATATCTTCAGCCGAGTGCCCATATGCATCGGCCTTAACAACCGGCATAAAATAAGAGCCTTCAGCCTGTTTTTTTATTAAATTGAAATTATGTAACAGGGCGGAGATGTTAATTTCTGCCCAGGTTCTTTTAAGAAACTCCATAATTTACTCCCGAAACAATTTATATAGTTATATTATAACACTTTTTTGCCTTTTTTCAATCTCTTGTTTAAAAAATCTGCAAATGGAATAAAAACAAGACCTAAAATCCACCAAAATACAGAATATAAAAGGCAGATTTGCCCCTTAAAATTAAAAGGGATATTGCTGTAATCCCAGACATCTTTTTTAAGGAGTACATTAAATATTATCCCGTAAATAAATTCGAGCACCGTTACAAAGAAGCTTCCGATAATAGCTTTATATAAAAGGCTTATATTTTTGAGTTTACTGCTTAATTTTCCAAAGATAGAAAAGCACAGTCCTCCACAGGTAAGCATACTCCAGTGTGTATGTCCGCGCCATAACAGTTCAATTAGTCCGTAACCCATAGCCCCCACAGAAAAGAAGATTAATGTATTTTTTAAATTCTTCATAAATTCACCTCAATTATTATGCGGTGAAATATGTTCTAATATACAAAAAGAGGGCTGCAAGCCCTCTTTAAAAATTTAATATGCCTTGCCCCAATAGAGCATTTTTTCTGCCTTTTTACCGCAGCAAACACAGGTGTCGGAAATGTTTTCTTGTGTAAAGGGTATGCAACGTGAAGAAACGCCTGCATTCTCTTTAAGCGCTTCTTCACATGTTCTATCTCCACACCACATTGCCTTGATAAAGCCAGGTTTGTTATCAGCGATATTTTTAAGTTCATTTAAAGTTCTGGCGGTGTAGGTCATTTCATTTCTGCGTTCGAGTGCCTTTTCATAAAGACCGTCACGAACAGCCAATAACAACTCGGGAATTTTTGTTTCTAATTCATCGAGAAAAACGGTAATCTTTTCACCGTTATCACGCCTTGCTATAACACAGCAGCCGTTTTCAATATCTCTGGGACCGAGTTCAAGTCTTAGCGGTACACCTTTCATTTCGTATTCCGCAAACTTCCAACCGGGAGATTGGTCGCTGTTATCGATTTTTGCGCGGCAGAATTTGTTTATTCTTTCGTATACCTCGTTAGCCTTCTCGCTAACACCCTGCTTATGCGAGGCTATCGGGATAACCACTACCTGTATAGGTGCAATATCAGGCGGTAAAACAAGACCGTTATCATCACCGTGTGTCATAATAATTGCGCCGATAAGTCGTGTAGAGACACCCCAAGAGGTCTGGAAGGGATAGCAGAGTTTGTTTTCCTTGTCGGTATACTGAATACCGAAAGCACGGGCAAAACCGTCGCCAAAGAAATGTGATGTACCACTCTGAAGGGCCTTACCGTCGTGCATCATAGCCTCAATTGTGTAGGTATCCTCTGCACCTGCAAAGCGCTCCTTTTCGGTTTTAACACCCTTAATAACGGGAATTGCCAAATATTTTTCAGCAAAATCCGCATAAACATTGAGCATCTTAATTGTTTCTGCCTGAGCCTCCTCAGCAGTTGCGTGAATGGTGTGTCCCTCTTGCCAATGGAATTCGCGGCTTCTGAGGAACGGACGTGTAGTCTTTTCCCAGCGAACGACACTGCACCACTGATTATAGAGTTTTGGAAGGTCGCGGTAGGAATGGATAATATTTTTATAATGGTCGCAGAAAAGGGTTTCAGAGGTGGGCCTTACACAAAGTCTTTCCTCCAACTTTTCACTTCCTCCGTAGGTTATCCACGCAGCTTCGGGAGCAAAGCCTTCAACATGGTCCTTTTCAATCTGAAGCAGACTTTCCGGTATGAACATAGGCATAGAAACATTTTCGTGCCCCGTAGCTTTGAACATACCGTCTAAAATATGCTGAATGTTCTCCCAGATTGCCCAACCGTAAGGACGGATTATCATACAGCCCTTAACCGAGGAATAGTCCATAAGCTCTGCTTTGGAAACAACATCGGTATACCATTTCGCAAAATCTTCATCCATAGAAGTAATTTCTTTAACTAATTTTTCTTTTGCCATTTTTAATCACCATAGCCTATTATATACTAATTATTGTATTTTTTCAACATAATTTATAAAGCGCCGTCTTCGGCTAAAAGCATAGTAACCGCTATCGCTACTGCTGCCTCAACCGCAGGTAAGGCACGGGGCACTATACAGGGGTCGTGTCTGCCTTTTATTTCAAGCATAGTTTCGGACATAGTTTGTAAATTAACGGTCGGCTGAGCCTTGAAGATGGAGGGAGTGGGCTTTAGCGCCGCTTTAACAATTATCGGCATACCCGTTGTCATACCACCTACAATTCCACCGCAGTTGTTGGTTGCAGTAACAACCTCGCCGTCCTTGAAATAATAGGGGTCGTTAGCCTCACTGCCGAGCAAGTAACTAAAATCAAAACCCGCACCGAAAGATATACCCTTAACCGCAGGGACTCCGAAAACCACAGAGGAAATTATATTTTCGACTCCGCCGAACATATGGTTTCCTATTCCCACAGGCATACCGAGGGCGGCAATTTCAACGCATCCGCCTATACTGTCGCCCTCTTTGCCTGTATCAAGAATTAACTCTCTCATCTGCTCCCTTGCATCTTCACTGATTGTGGCAAAATACTGGGAGGAAATGGTATCTAAAGTGTTTTTATCTATTGTTACAGGGTTGAAACCCAAATCAAAAACCTCGCCGATATTAAGAATATGTCCGCCAATGGTTATTCCGCGTCGGTCGAGTATCTGGCGGCAGATAGCGCCAATAGCTGTAAGAGGTGCTGTGAGTCTGCCCGAGAAATGACCGCTGCCGCGCATATCAGCCTGTCCACCGTATTTAACAAAGGCAGGGTAATCGGCGTGGGAGGGGCGAGGGGTGAATTTCAGATTATTATAATCGGATGAGTGTGTGTTGGTATTCCTTATTATAAATTCCAAAGGTGTGCCGTCGGTAATGCCTCTTTCAAGTCCCGAAATAAATTCAACTCTGTCCGCCTCTTTGCGAGGGGTAGAGGTAGCGTCTTTTCCTGGGGCGCGGCGAGACATCTGTAAAGCAATTTTTTCTTCGCTTATTTCTTCACCCTTTGGCAGTCCCGAAATAATTCCCTTTAGGAATTCGCCGTGGCTTGTACCCTCTATCTGAATATGTATTTTACTGCCTATACTTGATATCAAAACTATCACCTTTACTGTATTTTAAAAAAATTAGTTGACAAAATGCGATTTTCACAATATTATTTTAATTAGGATACTTTCAATATATCACAAAAAATTGTTTGTGTCTACAGCCTAAAAAAATTCGGAGGATTATTTATGATTTTTGAAAAAATTAAAGAACTTTTAGCAGAACAGTTGGATGCATCGGCAGACGATATGTCTATGGATACAGATATTGCAAATGATTTAGGTGCAGACAGCCTTGATGTTGTTGAATTGCTTATGGCAATTGAGGATGAATTTGATATTGAAATTCCCGATGATAAAATTGAGGTTATCAAAACTATCGGCGACCTCGTTAAATACATCGAGGAAAATAAATAAGCTAATTAAATTTAAGCGGACCGCTTCGGCGGTCCGCTTTTTTTAAATAGAAATGTCATTGAGCATTTCGTAGGACTGCTCATCAAACGGCTTTGTCATCTGTAAAGCCTCATAAATATCATAATTTACAATGTGGTTGTTCTGGAATGCTACAACGCGGTTTCCAACACCCTTCATTAACAGGTTAACTGCAGCATGTCCCATCTGACTTGCCATAACCCTGTCTCTGACACTTGGTCTGCCGCCACGCTGAACATGGCCTAAAATGGTAGCTCGGCTTTCAATTCCTGTAGCCTTTTCAATTTCTTCAGCAATATCTGTTACCTTGCCAACACCTTCAGCAACAACTATAATAAAGTGCTTTTTACCTGTAGCCTTGGTAGCGGCAATTTTATCAAAAATATCTTTTTGTAAATCGAACTCAATTTCGGGAACTAAAACTGCTGTTGCGCCAACGGCAATACCAGTGTGAAGCGCTAACCAACCGGCGCCTCTGCCCATAACTTCAACAACACTGCAACGCTCGTGCGACTGTGTGGTATCGCGAAGACGGTCAACCATCTGCACTACGGTGTTCATAGCTGTATCGAAGCCTATGGTATATTCAGTGCAGGAAATATCATTATCAATAGTACCCGGAACACCGATACATGGTATGCCGTGCAGAGATAAATCACGCGCACCTCTGAAAGAACCGTCGCCACCGATAACAACTATACCATCAATACCGAATTTTTTGCAGTTTTGGACGGCTATCTGTATGCCTTCCTCGGTTTTAAATTTTGGTGAACGGGCAGTATACAGCACCGTGCCACCTCTGTGTATTATTTCAGATACCGAACGGATATCCATATCAACGATTTCACCATCAATAAGTCCGTTATATCCGCGCATAATACCTTTAACTTTAAGTCCATTAGAAATAGCGGTTCTTACAACCGAGCGAACGGCTGCGTTCATACCGGGCGCGTCGCCACCACTTGTCAATACTCCTATAGTTTTTATACTCATTTATGTCAACTCCAATAAACATTTTCAATTCTGTATTATACAACAGTTTACATCAATTTTCAACCGCTTTTACATTATTTTTACCCACAATTTGCGAAATTTTTTCCAAAAATTCGGATGAAACGGAAATTTTTAAATTGTCTGGCGCACGGAATTGCTTACCTGTATCCTCACAGTATATTATAACCGGAATATCACCCGGGTGTTCACACATAGTTTTTTTAACTTTTTGTAATAACGGTGAGTTAATAGAAGGAACCTTTATATAGACTTTAGAATATCCCGCTTTATAATTTTGAGCATTCTCACTCACCGCCGTAATTTTTTCACATATTATCTCGGTTTCGCGGTCTTCCTGTTCGGAAACCTTACCCGATAATATAACAACATTTTCTTCGGTTATTAGGTGGCGGTAGAAATTATACGCCATGTCAAAAATAGTCACGTTAACGGCGCCGGTTTTATCTTCGGCAAGGCAGTTAGCGAGCATTTTTCCACTTTTTAAAGTTCGCACCTTAACAGAACTCAAAAGCACGAGCATATTTACCCGACTACCGTCCTTCACTTTGCCGGAGGTTATATCGCTACATTGAATTTTTGACACTGTTTTGGCGTAGGATTCATAGTCATCAAGCAAATGTCCGCTTAAGTATAGCCCTGTAGACTGTTTTTCAAGGCTAAGCTTCTCTTTTTTGCTCATTTCTTCAATATAAGGTATTTTAAAATCATTGGCGCTATCCTCAGAAGAAAAGAGGTTGAACTGTCCACCAGAAGTGAATTTGCGCTCTTTTTCGGCGGCAGATATTACATTGTCTATAGAATAAAGCATCATTTTACGCGTTTTTTCGAGTGAGTCAAGGGCTCCACTTTTAATAAGCGATTCGAGTGCTTTTCGGTTGAATTCCCGAGAAAAACAGCGGGATACAAAATTATAAAGACTTGTGTATTTTCCGCCGCTTTGGCGCTCATTTATAATTTTTGAAATAACACCTGCGCCTAAATTTTTGATAGCCAGAAGCCCGTAACGTATATTTTCCCCACGAGCCACGAAATTTTCAAAACTTTCATTAACATCGGGTGGAAGCATTTTTATACCAAGTCGTTTACATTCGGCTGAATATTGTGCAACCTTACCGGAAGAATCAATAACACTTGAAAATAGCGATGCAAAATATTCTGCCGGATAGTGGCATTTAAGATATGCAGTTCTGTAGGAAACAAGCGAATAAGCCGCAGCATGTCCCTTGTTAAAGGCGTAAGACGCAAAGGATGACATTTCGTTAAAGATTTTTTTAGCCGTATTTTCATCTATACCGTTATTTACAGCACCGGTGCATATAACATTTCCGTCCTCATCGGTTTCTCCGTAGATAAATGCGTGGCGCTCCTTTTCCATAACATAAAGCTTTTTCTTACTCATAGCGCGGCGCACAATATCGGCGCGACCGAGTGAATACCCTGCAAGACTTCGGCAAATCTGCATAACCTGTTCCTGATAAACAATGCATCCGTAGGTAACCTTTAAAATAGGCTCTAAGGCGGGGTGCAGGTAGCTTACATCCTGAGGGTTGTGCTTGTTATGGATATATTTCGGTATTGAATCCATAGGGCCTGGGCGGTAGAGTGCAATAATTGCAATCAAATCCTCAAGGGTTGTGGGAATGAACTGGCGTAGAACCTTTTTCATACCCTCAGATTCAAATTGGAAAACGCCGTCGGTGTAACCCTTTGCCATATCAGCCATAGTCTCAGGGTCATCAAGCGGTATTTTTTCTATATCAAAGTCGGGCTTAAGGGCCTTGATAGCCTTTTCGGTTTGGTCAATGATTGTTATATTGCGAAGCCCCAGAAAATCCATTTTTAAAAGCCCTAATTCGTCAAGAGCCGTCATGGTATACTGAGTAACAACAGACTCATCATTTAAAGAAAGCGGCACATATTCAGCTATGGGCTTATCCGAAATTACTACACCTGCTGCGTGTGTAGAGGCGTTTCGGGGAGTGCCCTCTAGCTTTATAGCCATATCAATAACCGCCTTTAAATCAAGGTCGGTATCATACATTGTTTTAAGTTCGCGAACTCTGCTAAGTGCGGCAGGAATTGTAATCTTAAGCTCTTGGGGGACAAGTTTAGCCGCCTTATCACAGACCGACGCTGATAGGTTCATAACCCTACCTACATCCCGTATAGCCGCCCTTGCCGCCATTGTGCCAAAGGTAACAATCTGTGCCACATGGTCTTCCTTGTATTTAGAAATAACATAATCAATTACTTTCTGCCTGTTTACAAAGCAGAAATCAATATCAAAATCGGGCATTGATACGCGCTCGGGATTTAAAAATCGCTCAAAAAGAAGATTGTATTTTATCGGGTCTATACCCGTGATGCCAATGCAGTAGGCAACAAGACTTGCCGCACCGCTGCCTCTGCCGGGACCTACGGGTATATCGTGATTTTTTGCATAATTCACAAAGTCGGCTACTATAAGAAAGTAGTCAACATATCCCATCTTTTCAATTACCGACAGTTCATATTCCAGACGTTCAACCGCTTCCTTAGAGGGTGAATTGCCATAATTTTTGTATAGCCCTTTAAGAGATAATTCTCTTAAATACTCGCTGTGGTTTTGTTTGCCTATATCAAAATAGGGGAGTTTGATGTTGCCGAATTCAAACTCGAAATTGCATTTGTCTGCAACCTTCACGGTATTTTCTATAGCCTCGGGCACATTTTTAAAAATGCCGAGCATTTCATCTTCGCTTTTCAGGTAAAATTCGTTGGTTTTAAATTCGAGTGCATCCTCATCACCCAGCTTTTTACCTGTTTGTATGCAAAGTAAAACCTTGTGGGCATCGGAGTCTTCTTTTTCAATATAATGGACATCATTCGTAGCAACAAGGGGAATATTCAACTCTCTAGATAGTCTGATAATGTCAGGGTTAATCTGTTTTTGTTCATATATTCCGTGGTCCTGCAGTTCTAAATAGTAATCGTCCCCGAAAACATTTTTATACCAAAGCGCCGTTTGTCTGGCGGCTTCGTAATCGTTTTTCATAAGGGCTCTCGGTATTTCGCCCGCTAAGCAGGCGGAAAGCGCAATAAGACCTTCAGAATATTTTTTAAGTAATTCTTTGTCAACCCTCGGTTTTGAGTAAAATCCATCGGTAAAGCCGATGGATACGAGTTTGATAAGGTTTTTATAGCCAGTTTCATTTTTACAAAGCAGAACGAGGTGGGAATAGGAGCTATCGTAAAATTTTTCCTTTTGGGTGTGTAAGCGGGGGGCAACGTATACCTCGCACCCGATTATTGCCTTAATTCCTGCCTGCTTTGCGGCTTTATAAAATTCCACAGCGCCGTACATAACGCCGTGGTCGGTAATAGCAATAGCGGTCTGACCTTTATTCTTTGCAGCATCAATAAGCCGCTTTATACGGCAGCAGCCGTCAAGCAGACTGTATTCGGTATGAGTGTGCAAATGAACAAAGCTCATAGTATTATCCTTCCTGTTGCAGTTTTGCAATTTCCATAATTTTATTTAGTCGGTGGTTAAGCCCCGAGCGTGTTATGGGTGCATCCGATATTTTGCAAAGTTCAGATAATGGGGCATAGGGGTTATCAAGGCGTAGCCTTGCGGCATACTGCAGTTCTTCGGTGAGAAGTGAAAACTTGTCCGAATTTATTAAATATTCAATAGCGCTACGTTGTCTTAAAGACGCCTCAACAAGTTTTGAGGTGTTCGCATCCTCAAAGTTTCCTTTGCGGTTAAGTCCTGCGCGAAAATCCTTAATAACACGTGTGTCCATAACCTGAAGACTCAGCGATGATGCGCCTATAAGCGTTAAAAAGTCCTCAACGCATTCACTGCGCTTTAAATATATATAATTTGTAGTGCCCTTAAGGGTTATTCTCGGCTCTAACTCTTTTTTATACGTTAGGTCAAATGCCGCAAAACTGAGCTCGGCATTTTTAATGCGGAATTCAATCCGGTATTCACGCTCAGGATCTGCGGCTTGTCCGGAAGACAAAAACATACCCTTTAAAAAAGCATTTCTGCAGCACTCTTTAGTTATTATTTGCTGATTTATGTAGGTGTTCGGGTTGTTTTCATCGAGCTCTAACCCTTTTAAAATTTGTATTCGCTCATTCTCTTGCTTTACAAATATTTTATATGTCGTTTTCTTACCGTGATTTACTGATGCTTCGGGGGTAATGTTAAAGCAACGCTTAATTAAATAGGCGTAGCGGTGAGCCACCTGCTCGTTATCGGTAAGCAGAGAGATTTTTTGGATATTAAAAGATTGTCCGAATAGCATAAAGCCGTAGCACTCGGCTTTTTTGCAGCATTCAGACGATTTTAATTCGCACAATTCAGTTTTAAGTTCTCTTGAAAATGACATAGTATTCACCTTCAGTTTTTAGAAATATCTCTGTGAACTGTAATTGAATTGAATTTCTCGGCTCTCAGCTCATTATTCAAAAGCTCCGCAAAGGTTACAGAGCGGTGTTTACCTCCTGTGCAGCCAAAAGCCACTACAAGCTGACTTTTACCCTCCTTCAGATATAAAGGCAGTAAAAAACCGACAAGCTCGGAAATTTTAGTGAAAAGTGCTCGGCTTTCATCACTACTCATCACAAAATCTCTGACCTTACTGTCTGTGCCTGTGAGCTTTTTAAGCTCGGATACATAAAAAGGGTTGGGTAAACATCTGACGTCAAACACTAAATCCGCGTCGCTCGGAACCCCGTATTTGAAGCCGAAGGATTCACATTGAACGGTTATAGTCTTTAATTCGTTTGTAAAAAGCCCCGTAAGCCGTTCCTTGAATTGACTGACCGAGAGTGCTGAGGTGTCAATGACATAGTCAGATATATCTCGAACCTGCTTTAGCATCGTGCGTTCAAGTGTAACCGCTTCTGACACTGTAATTCCGTTTTTTGAAGAAAGGGGATGGAGTCGTCGGTTTTCCTTATAGCGACGTATCAGAACATCATCCTCAGCTGTTAAAAATAAAATTTTATAGGAAATATTTTCTCTGTTTATATGAGAGAGAATATCAATAATATCCTTAAAAAGCTCTCCGCCGCGTATGTCGGTAATAATTGCAAGTTTTTTAAAATCGGAGTTCTCACCACTTAATAATTCTACGAAATTAGGTATGATAAGGGGCGGAACATTGTCAACACAGTAAAAGCCAATGTCCTCTAAAACATTAGCCGCCTGTGATTTGCCTGCTCCCGACATGCCTGTAACTATAAGTAATTCCATAATATCACTCTTATTTTCTTCCAATAAATATAACCTCGGGCTCTAAGGAAATGCCCGATTTCTCAAAAACTGTAGCCTGAATATGCTGAATCAAGGCTAAAACGTCATCGCTTTTAGCGTTGTCTTTATTTACAACAAAGCCTGCGTGCTTCTCACTTACCTGTGCACCGCCGATGGTGTAACCCTTTAAGTCAGCATTTTCAATAAGAGCACCTGCAAAATAACCCTCAGGACGTTTAAAGGTGCTGCCTGCGCTACCAAGTTCGAGAGGCTGCTTTAGGCGGCGTCTATGCAAAAAATCGTCCATTTTCGCCTTGATTTCTTGCGGTTCTGCCTTTTTGAGAGAAAATTCAGCCGAAAGCACAACCGAATTATTGGTTTTGAATATGCTTGTTCTGTATCCAAGGCACATTTCATCTCGGGTAATTGTTTTAACCATACCGTCGGGGGAAAGTAGAGTTGCCGATACAATGCAATCCTTAATTTCTCCGCCGTAAGCGCCTGCGTTCATATATACCGCACCGCCCACACTTCCGGGTATTCCATAGGCAAACTCAAGCCCCGAAAGTCCGTTTTTAAGCGCAAAGCTGCATAGATTCGTCAGCACTGCACCTGCTCCGCAGAAAACAGTTGTGCTATCTGTTAAGCGGATTTCATCAAGAAATATGGTGGATAACACTACACCCTCAATACCTTTATCAGACACAAGCACATTCGAACCCTTACCGAGAACGGTTAAGGGTATAGAATTCTCTTTGCAAAATGAGTAAATGCTTTTAATTTCATCGGTGCTTTTTGGCATAACCCAGAAATCAGCATCTCCTCCTGTCTTAAAGGTGGTGTGCTTTTTCATTGGCTCATTTTCGGTAAAGGATATTTTATTGTCGGTTAAAAAAGTTTTTAAATCGACTGGGTTCATAAAATACAACGCTCCAAAAATTATTTATACAAATTGCAAAGGAATGCGGCGCCTATAATGCCTGCGTCATTTCCAAGCTGTGCCACACAGATTTCGGTCTGCTTTTCAATATTCTTTGAATATCTTTCAAGGGTGATGTATTCCATAAGAGGCTTGATTAAATTATCTCCCTCTTTAGAAATTCCTCCGCCTATGCATAGCATTTCGGGTTGGAAAATGTTTATTATGTTCACAATACCTATTGATAGATATTCAATATAACGGTCAACAACCCTTTGGGCTATAGCATCGCCCTTACGCATACCGTCAAATGCGGTTCTGCCGCTTACCTTTTCAATGTTGCCGTCTACAAGGTTCCACATTAAACTTTCACGTGCACAGCTCATTGCGGCCTTTGTCTGACGTACTAAAGCAGTAGCCGAAGCATAGGTTTCCCAACAACCCATTCTGCCGCAGCCGCACATGTGTCCGCCCTTAATTATTACGGTGTGTCCAAGCTCGCCGCCTGCATTGTTGTAACCCGATAAAATTTTACCGTTTAAAATAATTCCGCTTCCGACACCCGTGCCGAGTGTTACTGCAACAAAACTGCTTTTACCTTTTCCGGCTCCGGCTAAAAGCTCGCCGTATGCTGCGGCATTAGCGTCGTTTTCAATATAAAAATCAAAGCCCGTTCTCTCTTTAAGCATTGAACAAAGAGGGGTGTTGAAAAATCCTAAATTTTCGGCAGTAGCAACCACACCTTTTTCGGCTATGATAGCGCCAGGCGAGCCAATTCCTACAGCAACTAAATCATCCTTTCTGATTTTCGCATCTTCAATAGCCATAAATACCGCCTTAGCAATATCGTCGGCAATTTCTTCAGCAGGGCGGTTTGCGCCTGTTTTTACCTTGCCTCTGCCGATAATATTATAGTTTTCGTCAACAACGCCCGTTGCGATGTTTGTTCCACCTAAATCAATTCCTAACCAGTATTTCATTTTAAACCTCCACAATAATTTTCTAATTAAAATATTTGAACCTTTTTCTCAACACCGAGCTCACCGTCGTTCGTCATACCAAGCCGAACTAACAGGTCCTCTGCGGCGTTGTAGCCAAGTTTTTTCTGTCTGTTATTCATAGCGGCAACCTCAATAATAACCGCTAAATTTCTACCCGGCTTTACAGGTATAGTAAGGGATGGAATCTGCAAACCTAAAATATCTGTGGTTTCCTTATCAAGCCCCATACGGTCATAAATCTTGTTAACATCCCAAGGCTCTAGGTTAATAACAAGATTAATATTCTCTGTTAGTTTTACAGCTCCTGCACCGAAAATACGACTTGCATTAATAATCCCGATACCTCGCAGCTCAATAAAGTGGCGGATATTATCGGGAGCCGAGCCAACAAGCGATTTGCTCGATACCCGTCTTATTTCTACAGCGTCATCGGCTATAAGACGGTGTCCTCTTTTTACAAGCTCAATAGCGGTCTCGCTTTTACCAACTCCACTCTCTCCAAGCAGAAGTATTCCTTCACCGTAAACCTCAACCAAAACTCCATGCCGTGTAATGCGTGGAGCCAATTGCAGATTAAGGAATGCGATTAATGTTGACATAAAGGAAGATGTACTGTCCTGAGTTCTGAGTAAGGGTACATTATGCTTTTTGGCAAAGGGTAAAAGTCTGTCAGCAGTGGATAAATTTCTTGCCACAATAACTGCAGGCGGCTGAGATGCAAAGAAGCGGTCAACAACGGCGTCGAATTCGGCCTCTTTAATTGTTTCGAGAAAAGCGGCCTCACTCTTTCCTATAATCTGAATTCTTTTGTTATCAAAATATTCATAAAAGCCAACCATTTCAAGTCCCGGACGATTAATTTCCGAGCTGTTAATTTCTCTCTTTTCAATATCTTCAGGTAGAAAAAGGGTTTCTAAATTATGCTCTTTAATGATTCGGCTTAGCGACACAGTGAATTCCTGAGCCATAAGTAATACCTCCCAAATATGTATACTTTATTTTATTATACAATAATACAACCAAAAATAAAAGAATTTTTTTAAGAATATTAGTTTTATTGAAACTAAAAAGAAAAAAGCCAAAAAAGACCGCTAAATTAGCAGTCCTTTTTGACATGTGTCGCAACAGGAAATTGCTTTTGCAACGCAGCAATAACACAAAAACGTGTTATTGCTGACACGTTTTTGTGTTATTTGTTAAAATAACTTAAGAGGTGAAATTCAATATGAAATATGTTTATCAAAGAATCAGAGATTTACGTGAGGATAAAGATAAAACTCAAGCAGAAATAGCTCAGGTTTTAAATGTCCATACAACTCAGTATCGTCGTTGGGAAACGGGTGAAACCGAAATACCTGTCCATAAATTGCTTCAATTATGCAGGTACTACAAGGTGTCGACCGATTATATTTTAAGTTTTGATATAAAAAAGCAATAATGTTTTCAAAATGTATTGAATTATGTTTGTAAATGTGTAATAATTAATTAAATTTCTTAAGCGAGGTAAAATTATGAAATTAGGTATCGTAGGGTTGCCCAACGTTGGCAAATCAACCCTTTTTAATGCTATAACAAATGCAGGGGCAGGAGCGGCTAACTACCCGTTCTGTACTATAGACCCAAACGTAGGTGTGGTGTCGGTGCCCGATAGTCGCCTTGATACACTTTGCAAAATGTATACCGTAGGCGATAAGGTGCCGCCTATAGTTCCTGCAGTTATCGAGTTTGTGGATATTGCAGGTCTTGTTAAGGGTGCTTCAAAGGGTGAGGGACTTGGTAACAAGTTCTTAGGTAATATCCGCGAGGTAGATGCCATAGTTCATGTTGTGCGTTGTTTTAAAAATGATGATATTATCCATGTTGAAGGCTCTATCGACCCGAAAAGAGATATTGAAACTATTGATTTGGAACTTATTTTTTCTGATATGGAAATGGTCGAACGCCGTATTGCTAAGGTTACCAAGGAATTAAAAGGCGATAAATCTTTGCAAACAGAACTCGACTTTTTAAAGAAACTTTATGCCGTGCTGGAAAGCGGAAAATCTGCCCGCAGTATAGCCATTACCGAGGATGAGGAAGAGTTTTTAAAGGAAATGAACCTACTTACCTCAAAACCCATTATCTATGCCGCAAATATGTCTGAAGAGGATTTTTCGGGTGGACAGGATAATAACCCCTACTTTAAGGTGGTTGAGGAAATAGCAAAAGCAGAGGGTAGCGAGGTTTTACCTATCTGCGCTCAGCTTGAAGCCGATATTGCCGATATGGACGAAGAAGAAAAATTAATGTTCTTATCTGAACTTGGATTACAAAATTCGGGACTTGACCGCCTTATTCAGAAAAGCTATAGCCTTTTAGGTCTTATCTCATATCTGACCGCAGGGGAAAAAGAGGTCCGGGCATGGACTATCAAGGACGGGCTCAAAGCACCGCAGGCGGCAGGCAAAATCCACAGCGATTTTGAGCGTGGCTTTATTCGTGCTCAGGTAATTGCATTTACGGATTTAGAGGCTTCTGGCTCTATTGCCGAGGCTCGAAACAAGGGCTTACTTAGAACCGAGGGTAAAGAGTATATTATGAAGGACGGAGACGTTGTAGAATTCCTATTTAATGTATAATAAACTGAGTTTTAAAAAAGATATAAACGAGGTGTTGTTATGTTTGGATATTATTACGGTTTTGATTACTACTATTTAATATTGGTTTTACCTGCGGTTTTAATTTCACTTTTTGCACAATTTAAGGTAAAATCATCCTTTTCAAAATACTCCAAGGTGCCCACTCGCTTTTCGGGTGCGGAGGCAGCAGAAAGGCTGTTACATTCTATGGGCATAAATAATGTACGCATAGAGCGTGTGTCGGGTAATCTTACCGACCATTTCGACCCGAGAACAAATGTTATAAGGCTATCTGACAGTGTTTATGATGCGAGAACTATAGCGGCTATAGGTGTTGCCTGCCACGAGGCAGGACACGCAGTTCAATATGCCGAGCATTATCTGCCCATAAAGATACGCAATTTTATTGTTCCTATAACACGTTTTGGCTCAACACTTGCCTGGCCGCTTTTCTTTATCGGTTTGGTTTTTAACTATTCTTACCTTACCGATATAGGAATTTTGCTGTTCGGTCTGGTAGTTCTCTTTCAACTTATAACTCTGCCTGTTGAGTTCAATGCTTCCAGAAGGGCGCTAAATTCACTTACCGATTGCGGAATAGTTTATGATGCGGATGAGAAAAAGGGGGCTAAGCGTGTGCTTTCCGCCGCGGCTATGACCTATGTGGCGGCGCTTATAGTATCGCTTGCTCAAATGCTTAGATTAATTCTTTTAACACAGGGTAGAAGACGTAGATAAAGGGATTTTTATTATGTTTAATTTTCCTGCATTTAATGAAGAAAACACAAAAATAGTAAATGTTAACCGCAAGGCTGATATTTATAAGGTTTTTGATACCGACACCGAGACATTCGAAAAATATTGCGATTTATTCTGTGAAAATGGATATGAATTAAAGCAGAAAAGTGATAACGGTGTATATCTTTATGCCGCATTTTTAAAGGAAAATGAGGGCATTTTCGTAAACTACTTCTGCAAAACTAATCAGCTTTATATTGTTGCCGAAAAGGATTGCAATTATTTTAAATTTTCCGATAATTGCG
This sequence comes from Acutalibacteraceae bacterium, assembly GCA_045646145.1. Taxonomy (GTDB): domain Bacteria; phylum Bacillota; class Clostridia; order Oscillospirales; family Acutalibacteraceae; genus SIG565. The sequence continues at coordinate 21,145 of JAZRKE010000086.1, forward strand.
GCAAGGCTGTCGTGGCTCCGCAGATAACACAACTCGCTCAGGAAGACTACGGTATGTCCTACGCCATACGCCTGTCAGACGGTAGATTTATCGTTATCGACGGCGGTAATAATTTCGAGCCCGATATCGACCGCCTTATGAATTGCTTAAAGGCGGGCTCACCGCACGAAAAGCCGATAATTGCTTGCTGGATTATGACCCACGAGCATGGCGACCATTATCTCGCTTACATAGGCTTCGATGATAAGTACGCATCTCAGTATGAAGTGCAGAGCTTTATGCTTAACTTTATGGAAATTGACGATGAGCGTTTTCCGGGAGCTGAGCATACCGACCGCCGCCGCAAAGAAAACACTTCGAGAAAAGTAAATGTGCCGATAATGTTCGAAAAAATTGAAAAATCGGGCGCACCTATATATATGGCTCACACAGGTCAGGTTTATAACATAGGGGATGCAAAAATTGAAATGCTTTCATCCCTTGACGAAACCGTTGACTATATGAGAGCTAACATCAACTGCACTTCTCTTGTATTTAAAATGGAACTTGGCGGTCAGACAATTCTCTGGACGGGCGATTCTACCTTTGATGAAGCGAAACTCACTCAGCGCTATGGCGAGTATTTAAAGAGCGACATTCTTCAGGTGCCACACCACGGCTTTGAGGGCCCGAGCGACACTGTAAAAGAGGTTGAAGGCTATGCCTTTACCGATGCCCATACCTGTATGATAGCCGTGTCAGAGCTCAATGCCTATACCACAATCGACACCTTCCGCCACGGCCCACGCTATCTCTTTGAGCATTCCAATGCCATCGAAATTATAGTTGGCGATGATAATAAAACCATCACTCTGCCGTATACACCCGCAGCCTACAGAAAACTTGAGTATAAGGCTAAATTCTGTGAGGGATTATCCCGTAACGGCGCTACTACCTGGATATTCAATAATTTGAATATAGAAAATGAAGAGGACGTTACCTTTAATTTCCTTAATATGTGCAGCAAAAAGGCAACCGTCTGGATTCAGATTTATTTCCTTGACGGTAGCAAGAATTTAGGCGATATTAAGATTGAACTTGAAGGCGGTCTTGAGAAAATCAATATTACCGATAAAGAGAGCATCATTACCGATAGCGTTTGGTTTAGTTGGATGAACCCCGATGTAAAGGGCTTCCCCAAAAGCGGCGAGTTTGCAGTTCGCTTTATTAGTGATATGCCGATTGTTGTTTCAAACAAAAATCAAAAAGCGACCTATACAAGTGACCTTCACTATACCATATAATTAAAAGACCTGAACTTGAAAAACAGTTCAGGTTTTTTAATATAATTATATATTTTTTGAAATTATGCTTGACAATGGGGGATATTAGTAGTATAATTCATCACATTAACACATTAGTATACTAAAGTGATTTTGGAGGATGCTATGAGCAGTTGGCACAATAAAAGCACAGATGAGCTTTGTGAGGCTTTACTGTTGCTTAAAACGAAAGAAGAATGTTATGCATTTTTGGAGGATATTTGCACCATAAAGGAGGCGCTTGATATTTCTCAAAGACTCTCGGTTGCAAAGATGCTTAAAAAGGGTATAAGTTATACAAAAATAACCAAAGAAACGGGAGCCAGTGCCGCTACTATAAGTCGTGTCAGCAAGTGCTGTGAATACGGTAGCGGTGGTTACAATATAGTTATCAGCAGATGTAAGGGTGAAAATGATGATTAATAATAATATTTTAAAAAATGAAGAAAAAGCGATATTTGCCCTGCGCCCACTTTATGCTAAATATGGGTATAAGCCCTTTAAAATGAGCAAGTTTGAAGAGTATGAGTTTTATATTCAGAATAAAGATTTTCTTGTAAGTGATCGCATTATTGCATTTAACGATACCAACGGTAAACTTTTAGCCTTAAAGCCGGATGTTACCCTTTCGATAATTAAAAACGGAGAGGATATAAGCGGCTATAAGCAAAAGGTATGCTATAACGAAAACGTTTACCGTGTTTCAGAGAGCACACACCAGTTTAAAGAAATTATGCAAACAGGTGTTGAGTGCATAGGCGACATCGGTTTATATGATATATATGAAATGATACTTTTAGCTACCGAAACTCTAAAAGTAATATCAGACAATTTTGTGCTTGAGATATCGCATTTAGGCTTGCTTTCAACCTTGCTCGAGAACATTTGTAAAAATCCCGCCTTCAAGCAAGATGTCATAAAATTAATTTCGGATAAAAACAGCCACGATTTATCCCTGCTTTGTGATGAAAACAATGTGGAAGAGAAACTTAAAAATGTTCTCCTGAACTTTGTTTCAATATATGGGGAGAGAAGCTGCGTTTTAGAAAAATTAGAGGCAATCAGTGAATATGTTGCCCCTGAAACGGTAAATACATTAAAAGTATTGTCCGATATGCTTGACAATCTTTCTTTAGGTGGTAAAATTAAATTTGATTTTTCCACTGTTAGTGATATGAATTATTATAACGGTGTAGTATTTAAAGGTTATATTTCAGGCATTTCTCAAAGTGTACTAACAGGTGGTCAGTATGACAATCTGCTTCACAAAATGGGCAGGAGTTCGGGCGCGATAGGCTTTGCGACCTACCTTGATTTATTGGAGGATTTGCCAAGCGAAAAATCAGAATTTGATATTGACGTTTTATTGCTTTCTGATGCTGCTACCGATAATGCCGTTCTTGCTGACACCGTAAAGCAGATAATTGAAAGCGGCAAAACCTTGTCTGTACAGAATGCCGATACTGGTGCCATAAAATACAAAGAGCTGAAGGATATAAGAGGAGGGGTATAAATGCTTAATGTAGCACTGCCAAAGGGCAGATTGGGTGAAAAGGTTTATGCTATGTTTGAAGCGGCAGGTTACGAATGCCCCTCAATAAAGGAAAATAACCGTAAGCTTATTTTTGAAAATCCGCAAAAAAATGTGCGTTATTTTTGGGTTAAGCCCTCAGACGTTGCGATTTACGTTGAACGTGGCGCCGCCGATATAGGTGTTGCGGGTAAGGATATTTTACTTGAATACAGCCCCGACGTTTACGAGCTTTTAGATTTGAATTTAGGTAAATGCCGTATGGCTGTGGCGGCTCCGAGTGATTTCCAGGATGACGGTGAAAAAACCCTTAAGGTTGCCACAAAGTTTATCAACATAGCGGCTAAATACTATGCAAGTATCGGCCGTGAAATAGACATTATAAAGCTTAACGGTTCTATTGAAATAGCGCCTATTTTAAAGCTTTCAGACGTAATTGTTGATATAGTTGAAACGGGCACCACCTTAAAAGAAAACAATCTTGAGGTTAAAAGCACTATAGTGCCGATAAGCGCACGTCTGATTTCCAATAAAGCGAGCTTCAAGTTTAAGGGTAATGATATTGAGAATATAGTTAATTCCATAAGAGCACAGGTGAAAAATAATGATTAAAATTTATAATTACGGCGAGGTAGGCGCAGAGGAAATCTTTGCGAGAAATAATATTGCCTCAAATGTCGAGGGCATTGTAAGCGATATTATTGCCAATGTAATAAATCGCGGAGACGAGGCTGTTTTTGAATATGCCTTAAAGTTTGATAAGGCAGATTTAGATTCCCTTGAGGTTACTGCCGACGAAATAGACGAGGCATTTTCATTGGTGGATGAAGCCTTTGTAAACATAATAAAAGAGGCGGCGGAAAATATCCGAGCCTTTCACTCAAAGCAGGTTAAAAACAGCTTTATTATAAATGAAAAGGATGGCGCCATAACAGGTCAGAAGGTAACACCTATTGAAAAGGTAGGCCTTTATGTACCAGGAGGCACTGCGGCGTATCCCTCAACCGTATTAATGGACAGTATTCCGGCTAAAATTGCAGGTTGTAAGGAAATTGTGATGGTAACTCCGCCTTCAAGTGATGGCAAGGTTAACCCCGTAATACTTGCGGCAGCTAAGATTGCAGGTGTAGACCGTATATTCAAGGTGGGCGGTGCTCAGGCGGTAGCCGCACTGGCATACGGTACCGAAACTATACCTGAGGTTGATAAAATAGTCGGTCCGGGCAACGCCTTTGTTGCTGAAGCCAAAAAGCAGGTTTTCGGCAAGGTATCTATTGATATGATTGCGGGTCCGAGTGAAATTTTAGTTGTTGCTGATTCCACCTGTAAGCCTGAGTTTGTTGCAGCCGACTTGCTTAGTCAAGCAGAACACGATAAAATGGCAAGTGCTGTGCTCGTTACCGACAGCCGCGAGTTTGCCCAGAAGGTCTGCGAAGAACTCGAAAAGCAAATTCCGCTTTTACCCAGAGCCGAAATTGCAAGAGCATCTATTGATAATAATGGTAAGATAATTGTTGCAGAAAATAATTTAATGTTAGCAATAGATATAGCAAATGAAATCGCTCCTGAGCACCTTGAACTTTGTGTGGATAATCCCTTTGACTATCTTGATAAGATTAAACATGCAGGTTCAATTTTTATGGGAAAATACTGCCCTGAGGCTTTGGGGGACTATTTTGCAGGACCTAACCACACACTGCCCACAAGCGGTACTGCAAGATTTTCTTCACCCTTATCAGTGGACGATTTTGTAAAAAAATCACAGTTTACATACTTTACCGCTGATGCACTAAAAGGTGTGGCAGACAAGGTTGCCTACTTTGCCGAAAAAGAGGGACTACACGCTCACGCCAAGAGCGCTACTATACGATTTGAGGATAAATAATGAGTAAATTTTTAACAAACAGACTGTCGGGACTGAAGCCCTATACCCCCGGTGAACAACCTAAAGATATGCAATACATAAAGCTTAATACCAATGAGTCGCCCTTTCCGCCCTCAAGTGCGGTAACCGAAGCCGTACTTTATGAAAGCGGAAAGCTTCAGCTTTATTCCGACCCTGAGAGTGTGAAGCTAAGGGCAAAACTCGCCCAGGTTTACGGTGTAAAGGAAAATCAGATTATTGTTACAAACGGCTCTGATGAGGTTTTGAATTTTGCCTTTATGGCATTTGGGGATGAGAAAAATCCTTTGGTTTTTCCCGACATAACCTATGGCTTTTATCCTGTATTTGCTCAGCTTAATCGCATACCTTATACCGAGATTTCGCTTTCAAGCGATTTTACCGTTAATGTCAATGATTATATCGGTGTTAATAAAACGGTGGTAATCGCCAATCCAAATGCACCTACCGGTATAGCGCTCTCGATTGTCGATATCGAAAGCATAGTTAAATCAAATCCCGACAATGTTGTTATAATTGATGAGGCTTATGTTGATTTCGGTGTCGATAGTGCAGTAGAGCTTATAAATAAATATGATAATCTTTTGGTTGTACAAACCTTCTCTAAATCACGCTCAATGGCGGGTGCACGTTTAGGGTTTGCTATTGGAAATGAAAAATTAATGTCCGATCTTAACACCATAAGATATTCCACAAATCCCTATAATGTAAACCGTATGACCGAGGCTGCGGGTGTGGCGGCACTCGAAGATAACGCTTATTATATGGATAATTGTAAAACGATTATAAAAAACCGCGAGTGGACTCAAACTAAGCTTCAGGAATTGGGCTTTGAGGTTTTACCCTCAAAAGCAAACTTTATTTTTGCAAAAACCGATAAAATTGACGGCGAAAAACTTTATTTAGAACTTAAAAAACGCGGAATTTTAATAAGACATTTTACAAAAGAAAAAATTTGTCAGTATAACCGCATTACCATAGGAACTATGGAGCAAATGCAAAAATTAATAGAAACAATATCTCTTATATTAGAGGAGAATTAAAATGAGAACTGCTGAAATCATTAGAAAAACAGCCGAAACCGATATAGCCCTCACATTAAATCTTGATGGCGTGGGAAATAGTGAAGTTGACACAGGCTGTGCTTTTTTAGACCATATGTTAACCCTTTTTGCCAAGCACGGAAGATTTGATTTGAAGGTTTATTGCAAGGGCGATATAGAGGTTGATTATCACCACACAACCGAGGATATAGGTATCGCTTTAGGTCAGGCATTCAAAGAGGCATTAGGCGATAAAAAGGGTATTAATCGTTATGGCGACACAACACTTCCTATGGATGAATCGCTTATATTAACCGCTGTAGATATTTCGGGTAGAGGCGGCTGCTATTATGAGGTGGAAATGCCCACCGAGAAGGTAGGAGATTTTGATACCGAGCTTAATCACGAGTTTTGGGATGCCTTTGCTTATAATTCGGGCATTACCACACATATGGTAAAGTTTGTAGGTCAAAATTCCCACCATATAATAGAGGGCTGCTTTAAATCTATTGCCCGCACCCTGCGTGCTGCTGTAAGTATAGATGAAGCCTTTGCAAACGAAATACCTTCCACGAAAGGCGTTATAGCATGATAGCAATAGTTGATTACGGTGTGGGAAATCTCTTTTCCCTTATATCATCCTTTAGGAAAATAGGTGCTGATATTGTAGTAACTGCCGACCCCGAGGTTATAAAGGCTGCAGACCGCATAATATTACCGGGAGTTGGAGCCTTTGAGGATGCGGCAAAGAAACTGCGCGATAGCGGACTTGACCGTGTGATTATAAATGAGGCGAAAAATGGCAAAAAACTTATGGGCATTTGCCTCGGTATGCAGATGCTTTTTGAGAAAAGTTATGAATACGGCTGCCATACGGGTTTAGGGCTTTTGAAGGGCAGCATTGTGGGAATGCAGGGCAGTATCCCCGAAAACCTTAAGATACCGCACATTGGTTGGAACGCGTTGCATTTTACACGTGAGAGTGATTTGCTTAAATATGTAAATCATAACGATTGTGTATATTTTGTTCATTCGTTCTATGCAACCGACTGTGAGGATAGCGTGATTGCAACAGCTGAATACGGTAAAGAGTTAACCGCCGCAGTGCAAAAGGGTAATATAATGGGTTGCCAGTTCCACCCCGAAAAAAGCGGTGAGGTAGGTCTTAATATTTTACGCGCTTTTTGTGAAATGGAGTAGTATATAAATGATAATTTTTCCAGCAATTGATTTATTTGATAAAAAGGCGGTGCGCCTTTATAAAGGCGACTACCAAAATATGACCGTATATAGCGAGAATCCTATTGAAATTGCCCGTGATTTTGAAGAAAATGGTGCTACACATATTCATATGGTGGATTTAGAAGGTGCCAAAGACGGTACAACACCTAATATCGATATAGTGAAACAGGTAGCAAACGAAACAAATCTGTTTGTTGAAATAGGCGGAGGTATTCGCGATATTGCCACAGTGGATAGGTATCTCTCGGCAGGTGTGGATAGAGTTATTCTCGGTACCGCCGCCGTTAATGATGCCGAGTTTTTAAAGGCTGCAATAGCAAAATACGGCGATAAAATTGCTGTTGGCGCCGATGTTAAGGATGGTTATATCGCTATTAAAGGTTGGCTTGAAAAATCACAAATTACACTTGATGTCTTTTTAAGTGATATGCAGAAAAAGGGCGTTAAGTACATCATCTGCACCGATATCTCGAAGGACGGCGCTATGCGAGGCACCAATTTGGAACTCTACCGAGAATTATCACAGAAATATTCTATGAATATAACGGCATCGGGTGGGGTATCAAGCATTGACGATATTAAAAAACTGCGTCAGATGAATATGTACGGTGCTATTATAGGAAAGGCATATTACATAGGAGCCATAGACTTGAAAGACGCTTTGGAGGCGGCTAAATGATTACAAAAAGAATTATTCCATGCCTAGATATAAGGGATGGCAGGGTAGTAAAGGGTACTAACTTTAAGGGACTTCATGATGTGTCCTCTCCAATAGAACTTGCCCGACATTATTCGGATAGCGGTGCCGATGAGCTTGTGTTTTATGACATAACTGCATCATACGAGCAAAGGCGTCTCTTTACCGATATATTAACTAAGGTAGCATCAGAAATTTTCATACCATTAACGGTTGGTGGAGGTATTAATACCGTAGACGATTTTGACCGTGTGCTTAAATGCGGTGCCGATAAGGTAAGTGTTAATTCGGGTGCTATAAAGAATCCGCTTTTAATTAAAGAAGCGGCACATAAATACGGCGACCAATGTGTTGTACTATCGGTCGATATAAAGCGTGTGGACGGTGCATTCCACGTATTTGCCAAGGGTGGCAGAGAGGATACAGGCATTGAGGCAATAGGCTGGATAAAGCAGGGCGTATCCTACGGTGCGGGTGAAATAGTTGTAAACTCCATTGATACCGACGGCGTAAAGCAGGGCTTCGATTTAGAACTTTTGCGCCTTGTTTGCGACGCCGTAAAGGTTCCCGTTATTGCTTCAGGCGGAGCAGGAAATGTGCAGCATTTTATTGATTTATTTAAAGAAATACCCGATATCGATGCAGGACTTGCGGCTTCAATTTTCCATTTTGGCGAGGTTGCAATACCTGATTTAAAACAAGAACTAAGAAAAAATAACATAATCGTGAGGTTATAATTATGATGGATATAAACCAACTTAAATTTGATGAAAAGGGCTTGATACCTGCCGTGGTAGTAGACAGCATCACTAAAAAGGTGCTAACTGTAGCCTATATGAATAAAGAGAGTCTTCAAATATCAATGGAAAAGGGTTTGACCTGTTTTTACAGCCGTTCAAGGGAAGAACTGTGGCTGAAAGGGGAGACTAGCGGTAACTATCAGCATATTGTCAGCATTACTGCCGACTGCGATAACGATGCCTTGGTTATAGTTGTAGAGAAGGATGGCCCTGCCTGTCATAAGGGAACCGATTCTTGCTTTACTAACACCCTTTGGCAGTCGGAAGAACTGCAGGAGTTCTCTTTGCAGAGCCTTTATGATATGCTCGTTACCCGCAATCAGGAGAGACCCGAAGGCTCATATACTACATATCTCTTTCAAAAGGGTATTGATAAGATACTAAAAAAGGTTGGCGAGGAATGTACCGAGGTTATAATTGCGGGTAAGGCAGACGATAAGGCAGAAACCGTTTATGAACTTGCCGACCTTGCCTATCACGCAATGGTGCTAATGGTGCAGATGGGAATATCGGTAGAGGATGTCCACCGTGAACTTGCCTCGCGCCATATAATCGACCATAAAGTAAAACAGGAAAAGATGACAAAATAATGCTTTACAATTATCATACACACACAATCTATTGCGACGGTAAGGATACCGCTGAAGAAATGGTAGAGAAGGCTATAGAGCTCGGCTTTTCAGAACTCGGCTTTTCGGGACATTCATATACTGAATGTGATAAAGATTATTGTATGTCGCCCGAAAACACCGAACTTTATAAAAAAGAAATCACCGCGCTTAAAGAAAAATACCAGAATAAAATCAAAATTCTCCTCGGAATTGAATGTGATTATTTAAGTAACGTCTCTCTAAAGGGTTACGATTATATTATCGGTTCGGTGCATTATATAGAGAAAAACGGAGAGTATTTTTCGGTTGACGGCAATAAGAGTGATTTAATCGAAGCCGTAAACCGTTATTACGGCGGTGATTTTTATAAGTTTGCCGAGGATTATTACGAGATGGTTGCCGATGTTTACAATAAAACCAAATGCGATATTATAGGCCATTTTGATTTAATCACTAAATTCAATACCGATGGCGCACTCTTTGATACCGCACATCCATGTTATGTAGCGGCATGGAAAAGGGCAGCGGGTGAACTTTTGAAAACACCTGCCGTGGTAGAAATTAATACAGGCGCTATGGCGCGCGGTTACACAAAGGCGCCTTATCCCGCCAAAGAAATAATTGATTATTTCAAAAAAGGCGGCAAAAAGGTTATTTTTTCCTCCGATTGTCATAACAAAGATTTCCTGCTCTGCGGATATGATGAGGTTAAAAAATATTTATAATATCCATAATGTCCAACTCAACCTAATTGGCAGTTGGGCATTTTTATTTTGTAATAAATTTAATCAATTTTTTTGTAAGATAATAAAAGAATTGGTTACTTTTTTAATAGGGGATCTGAAAGCTTTGGATAATTAGCATTAATTTCAAATTTTATTTCTAAAATTTGTTATAATACACAAAAATAACCATACAATTACCGTTATTTTTTGATTGACATATCACTGAAAGGGTGTTAAAATTATTCCGTACATATAAACAAGTGTCGGGCTTTGGCTAAACCTTAATTTAAGGGTTTTGTTATTCGCCCGTCGAGGAACTTTTTTCAGAACAAGAGAGGTTGATGTCAAAAATGAAAAAGAATGTTAGGCGACTCATGTCAATGGTCTTGGCGTTAGTCATGATCATAAATATGGTGCCTGTAAACGCCTTTACGGCAGTAGCTGCTACGGTGGAAAATGACCCACAAGCTGCTACAGCAGTTGGAGATATGCTCATCGTTAAAGGCGATGACTCTACTCCGGCTAACCCCACAAATGTTCCCGGGACACATTGGGAGTTTGTGAAAAAATCGGATGATCCCACGTGTGAGCAACACGCACATAGCGATGGAGATTGTACCTATGCTTGTTCCCACAGCATTAACAGAAAGCATCTTGCATCTTGCTATGGTGGAACATGGCAGTACTGCCCTGAAAATGATGGTGGAACCTGTAATCACACAAACAGTGTAAAGGTTACTGCATCAAATATTAGAAACTTGGATACAGAAATATATAGTGCAGTGACGGCAAAGTATGGTACAAGTTTTGGTATTCTTAATGCATATAACAAGTATTTCTGCTATAAATTAGGCGATACCCTTATCTGCGATCACCAAAACGGTTGGGATGTTCATACAGATGCTTGTTGTGCTAACCAAGAAGGTCACACTCACTCCGAACCTGATTGCTACAGCTACACATGGGAGTTGGTTTATGACACACTCTCTCCCATTAAGGTAGAGTTTGAGGGCAATACCCCCAATGTTACGGTAACCTCCACACTTCCCGAAAGTGCCAAGTATAATGATAACATCACATTTACGCTATCTGCAACCGATGATGATTACAACACATGGACGGCTACTATTAACGGTAAGAATCCTACCAAGTTGAGCAAAACCGAGCCTACTGAGGTAATTGCTGAGGCAATTACCTCTGGCACTATTAAGGTTGTACTCACAAGCCAAGCAGTACCCACCTACACTATTACCGTAGAAGAAAAGAACAAACAAAACGGCTGTGCCTATACACTAGATAAGAACTCCAACCTGCTACCCGGCAATACTGCTGAGCTGACTGTTGTAGTTCCTACAGGAGACAACAGCTATAAGTTTACTCCTTCCGTTACAGTTTCCGGTGCAGGTGCTAGCTATGCAAACGGTATTATCACCGTTGGTGCTGAAAACGTAACCGTTACGATTGACTATCAACCAAAGAAACTTGTTGTAAACAATAGCTCCGAAGATGCCCCTGTTGAGATTCCCTATAACTATGGAGTGGGAATTGCTGAGCAACAGAATGCGGTTAAGGAAGCCATATATAATGCACTGGTTAATTCCGGAGCCTCTCTGCCTGCTACCTTGACTTCTTGGAGTCAGCTGACCTATCAGTATTATCCTCAAGGCAAACTCACCGGTAACTATTCTGGAACGGCTCAAGAGTTTTCGACAGGCACGACCGGATACTTTGATTTCGGTGAAACCGGCAAGCAGAATGCCACCTACGATCGTGGCAATGTTGCCGTAGAAAAGATCAAGATTATCTGGGCGGAAGGAAATGGTCTGCCTGAGGTATTTGCAGATGTTTATGTTAAGCTTGCAGAAAGCCGTAAATATACCGTTACATGGAAAAATGACGACGGTACCGTTTTAGAAACCGATACTCTTGTTGTTCACGGTACTACTCCTGAATATAACGGCAATACTCCAACCAAAAATGCTGACGCTCAGTATACATACACATTTGCCGGTTGGTCTCCTGCAGTTGCAGCAGCAGACAAGGATATTGTTTACACTGCAACCTATGGCACAACCACAAATACATATACTGTTGTTTGGAAGGACCACGACGGTACTGTTTTAGAGACCGATAGCAATGTTCCTTACGGCACAACACCAACCTATGATAATGTTAATGGCAAGGGTACAACCGAACAACTTGCTGCCGCGCTTAATACCACACAGTATACAAATTCATTTGCAGGTTGGACACCCACAGTAAACCCTGTAACAGGAAATAAGGAGTATACCGCTACCTATAGCACTACATTAAATAAATATACCACCACCTTTAAAAACTATGATGGAACTGTTCTGCAGACAGGTTTAGTTTCCTTTGGCGAAGTTCCTTCTTATGAAGGTGCAACACCCACTAAGCCTGCCGATGCACAGTACACCTATACCTTTAACGGATGGGATAATACTGTTAAGGCAGTAGACGGTGAAATGACCTATACTGCTGTATATTCTGAAACCGTTAATACATACACCGTTATTTGGAAGAATGAAGACGGTACTGTTTTAGAAACCGACAATAATGTTCCTTACGGTGATATGCCACAGTATAACGGTAACACCCCAACCAAGGCAGACGATGATCAGAATGTTTATAAATTTGATAAATGGTGTCCCACAGTTGATTCCGTTAAGGGCAATGCAGAATATATCGCTACATTTACAACAGAAGCTAAAATAAAGGTAACCTTTAGTGTATTGGGTGATACCACTCGTTATACTAACGTTATCCCGAACGGAAAGGTTAGCGCTTATGCTGATCCTGAAGTTACAGGATACAGATTTGACGGTTGGTATCAGGATGCTGATTGTACCACTGCCTTCGATTTCGAAAATACTGTTATAAATTCTGCTACAACCATTTATGCTAAAATGACCAAGATGCACACCGTTGCATTTAACACCTCGGGCGGTTCACCCGCAGTTGATAATCAGACTGTTGCAGATAACGGCTTTGCAACCGTTCCTAATGTTAAACCCGATAAGTTAAATGAAACCTTTATCGGTTGGTATCTTAATGATGTGCTTTATGATTTTGGCACACCTGTTACTGCCGATATTACCCTCGTTGCTGAATACGGTATTGATACCGATAACGACGAAAAGGTTGACGGTAGCGACGAAGACCCATTCTTAACATATAAATGGATAGATGGAGAGGTTCTTTTCGAAAAGACCATACTTTCCGGAGCAGAAAAACCTACTTATATAATGAGTGATCCAACAGATAATAATAAGGTATTTATTGGTTGGAATCAATCGGTAAACGGAAATATTACTGTTTATACTGCAATATGGGCAGATGATGAAAACAATAATGATAGAGATGATAATTTAGAAACCGCAACCATTACCGTTAACAAAACCGGTAACGGTACAGTTACCCTTGTAACTAACGGCAATGTTATTTTAAAGGATAATCTTGATGGCACATATACTTTCATATATGACTCAACCAATGATGCAAGCAAGCAAGTAACTGTTAATACACAGCCTACCGATACAGGTGTTTCGGATAAGAAGAACTATTTAGTATCTGCTACCGAAAGTGTTACCGTTGCAAATGGCACAAATGCGGTTGTAACCGTTAAGTTTGCTCTTCGTGAATTGGTTGCAAACGGAAATAAGGAAATCAGCGTTAACGGATTTTCTGCCGACACCGAGATTGCCGGTGTCTCCAAAAAGGCTGTTTTAGAAGCTATTTTAGGCAGAACCTTAACAGATACTGAGGTAGCTCAATATTCTGTTAAGATGTATGTTCAGCTTGCTGACCTTCCTATTATTGGAACTATTGAACGCTATGAAGATATATGGGATTTAGCAAACAGAAATTATGGCGACACTATTAATGCTACTATTAAGAGTGCTATTGCTAAGGCAATAGATGTAGGTGGTAAGGAGCAATTTGAAATCATCTGGTTGGCCGATGGTATCGCTCCTACAGTTACAGGTTATTATGAAGTAACCTTAAAAGAGGATCGTGATCCAACCACAGTTACCCATACAGGCGGCACCTATACTTCGGGTGAACTCGATGATATTTTACTCCAGAGCATTACACCGAATCTCACCTCAAACACCTCAATATTAGGTGTTAAATACGGAGATAATACTCATATTGATTTTGTTTTCGGTAAAACATACACGGTTAACCTTATTATTACCGTTGAAGAAACTGTTAATTATTATGGCGCTCAGGTTCCTGTTACAGTAACTATATATGTTCCTTACACTAAGGCTACTGTTACTATTGAATCCGAGGCAAATATGAACTATAACACTGGTATGACCGATGTTAATAAGGTTAATATGGTTATCTCTGCTGTGAATCCTCAGTATCTGCCTGAGCTTCCCGTAGGAGTTAGACCTACCGTATGGTATCTGGCTTCTGAGGCACGCAAGGTTGATGTAACCATTAATTTCGCTCAGATGGATCTTGGCCTTGCAGGTAGATTCTTACCCGATACAGCTACTATTCAGGTTCCTGTTGATGAAATGTGGCTGAATATCGGCGACGATTTAACAATTCCTGCAGCCCCCTCAAATGAGCGTTTCAGAGAGATTATATTAAACGACCTCATCCCCAATTACGGCGCTGATTATATAGCAGGTCATTTATCCACCGAGCAGATGATGGATATTCTTGCTACTACTCTTAAGAAGTATCCGGATGTAGCTGAATATTATAAATATTTAGGAGCTCACTATTTTGGTGAAAACACAAAGGTTGATACTGACGGAAATGTTCTTGAAACCGTTTATGTTGCTGTTCCTGATTTTGGATACGGACCTGCACGAAGCAATGAATGTGTTATAACCTTATCTGATTTACGTTCAGAGGTTGTTATTAAATTAAACGAAGGCGTTACCGTTACTTATGGTAAATATTCCGAAGCCGAGTTACTTGCAGCACTTGTAGAAGGTGTATACGATGCAGATGGTAACCGTATCGGCGGTGCTGAGTTAGTTACATTTGTTACTAATGTTATAGGTCTTCCCGTTTCCGAAGCATCACTTATTGAGGTTAAGTTCAATGGCGACATTAACTATAAACCTACAGTCGCTTCAACAAATATCGTTATTAACAAGGCTCCTGTCAGCGTTGATGTTGATAATCAGATAATCAAATGGGGAGATTCATATAATAAATTACCCGTCATTACCAATCCTGCAAATGTGGATACCATTCAGTTTGTTGTAGGCTTGGATGTATCTGATATTAACTATGATTCAGGTGTTAAGGGCATAGTTGGTAATGTACAGCTTATGCTTCCCGAAGAACTGCAAGATATGCTGGTTATGGTCGATGAGCTAATCGGCGATAAATTAGGCAAGGACATTAGCTTTGCTAACGGCGCTTCTATGAAACTG
This sequence comes from Acutalibacteraceae bacterium, assembly GCA_045646145.1. Classification (GTDB taxonomy): domain Bacteria; phylum Bacillota; class Clostridia; order Oscillospirales; family Acutalibacteraceae; genus SIG565. The sequence goes on from JAZRKE010000086.1 coordinate 36,424, forward strand.
TCTGACCTGCAGGATGCAGTTGGTACTATGGATGGTTTCTTTGAGGGCTCTGAGTATGAAGAGTATTTCAACGTACTCCTCAAAATGCTTTCAAGCCTACCCACCGAAACCGCTGACATTATGATTACATTGGGTGGAGAACTGCCCACTAATGTTGGTGTATATCTTATTGGCGCGGTTACTGCCGATTCAAACTATGAAACCGCATTCGGTGTAGGCGCGTTAGTGATTTATCCCGACGGTATCAAAGCAGATATCGCTTGGAATATGGAAGACGAAAACTACATTATTACAAATAGTCTTTTAGCTTCAGGTGAATTTGATACTCAGGCTCATGCCGTAACAGTTGGCAATGGCGGAGATATTGATTTTGCCACAAGCCAGATTTTAGAGATTTTCCTTGGTGTTGATATTTATGGTGAGATCACCGTTGAAACTGATCCCGCTAAATTAAATATTGGTGCCTATGTGGAAATTGCAGGAATTGTTAACTGGGGCAACCAGATGTACTATTCAAACATTCTTGCAAGACCTATGATGGTTGTAGCCGAAACACTTGATGTGGATTTTGTTGACCACACAGGTAATGTAAATAACGATCGTTGGTTCGAATTTGATAATACTTCTAAAAATGCAATGGAAGGTAATCTTAAGGTTACCTACAAGCAGGATGGTAACGGTTATAAAGCAGGCGATGTAGTTGAATTGCCTTATAGCGTACGTTACTTATATGTTGGCGTTCAGACCAACGGTAAGCCCTATGTTAGCGATAAGGCACCCGTACATGCAGGTACATATACTATTACCGCAATAGTTGTTGTTACCGGAGCTGATGGTCTCGTGTCTCACGCAGGTCAGGGAATCGGTGTTTTGGTTATCGAGCCCTCAAAATCCACTATAACTGTTGATAATTCAGTTATTGCATGGGATGATGCAACACATAGCGTTAACGGTCTTGTAAATGCAGAATCGGTTAATGTTCCGTCCATCACCCCTGACACAACAATTATTTCAGCCGGTATTTCTGCTGATTTAGATGCAAATATTGGTTTGGATTCTATCAAGGGTAATGTAAACATCGATATGCCGGTATGGCTCGATGAGATTATCAAGGAATTAGGAATTTTAGATGCTGCTTATGCAGACGGTATTGAAGCCTCAAATCTTATTGGCTATACAACTAAAATTAAGAATGAACTTGATAAGTTAGAAATTGATACCTCTTCTTTTGATTCTATTATCAAGATAATCGAACAGTTACCTACCAATGCTACTCTTACTTTCCATGATAATAAGTCTTATAAAGATGTGGGTATGTATTTGATAATCGGTATTGTTACCGATTCCGACCATTATCCCTCGGTTGACGCAGGCGTTATGGTTATTCATCCCGATTTTGAAAAGGCTGAGCTTAATTGGAAATACAATGATAGCAACAACATTTTCACTCTCGATACTCTTTCTGTAGTTGATTTAGGTGCCTACGCTACAGTTGGCGGCGTAGAAAACAATGAAGTACCCTTCAAGGTAGTATATGTTGGTATTGACGCCGAAAATATGGAGTTAATACTCACCGAAAATCAATCCGACCTCGGAATAGGTTTATTTACAGAAATCGCATATGTAGTTGGAATTGATAATCAGATGTACATTGCAGATCCGATTATCCGTGAGATTTTAATTGTTCCCAACCTTTACGAAGTTCAGGTAGAGGATAAGACATTCGTTTACGATGGCGAAGCAAAAGATATCGGTGAAATAGTTGTTTTCGACCAGTTTAATCAGAATATTACTAATAATGGCAACCTATATGTAATATACACAGGTGTATCAGGCGATTTAAAGGGTTATGTTAGCAAGGAAGCACCTTCTCAGGCCGGCATCTATTCAGTTATAGTAACCTTTATCAAGTTTGATGATAATAACTATCCGATAGGCGTTGGCTCTAAGGTAGTTACCCTCGTAATAGAGAAGGCAGCTCCTGAGTTTGGTCTTAATGATACTGAAACCTTATATGACGGTTCAGAATCATTTGTAGATATCGATAATGATCAAAATCTTGATTATGTTGCGGTTATTCGTACCGAAAACGGAATCAATATTGTAATGACCGATGCTCTTAAGCCTATTGCCGATTATTTAGGCGACGATATTTATGATATCACAACCCTCGAAACCGCTATTAATAAAGCGATTGTTGAGATTGAAGGATTAGATGTAAACTCTGAGTTTGTAGATACTTTGTTAGAAACACTTAAAACAGTAGATAACAATATGATTTACAAGATTTCCATTAACGGTGCTAATCCTAACTCGGTAGGCGAATATAAGTGCTATGCAATTAGCATTCCTACCGCAAACTACAGTGCGGTAGTTTCTGAAGGAACTCTTGTTATTAAGCCTATAAATATTACAATTTCTGTTGATAACAAGACTGTTTCGTTAGGTGAGAATCCCAAGTTTACCTATACCATTGCCGAAGGTGAACTTGCAAGTGGCGACGAAATGACCGTTGCCTTCACTAAGGAATATGATATCAATACTGCCGGTGTATACAATATTTCTGCAATCGTTACGCTTAACGATAACTATAATATTACGGTTATTCCCGGCACCTTAACAGTAAATCCCGTAGAGATTACCTCGGTTGAGGTTCTTGGCAACCTCGTTTACACAGGCAGCGAACAAACTGCTAATGTAGTGGTAAAATATGGCGATAAGGTTCTTACCGAAAATATAGACTATGTTATTGAAGGTAACAAGTATACCAATGCCGGTAGTTATATGGTAACGGTTGAAGGTATCGGAAATTATACCGGTGTACTCTCAACTTCCTGGAGCATAGCTACTAAGGAACTTTCTGCAGCTGATGTAGCATTAGACGGTTCACAGCTCGTATTTAACGGCAGCGAACAGACACAGAATGTAACAGTTGCCGACGGAATTACCTACACAGTAACCGGTAACAAGGGAACAAATGCAGGGGAATATACCTTAACTGTAACCTTTACAGGAAACTATAGTGGTGTTGTACAACTTAGTTGGACTATCATTTTGCTTGGTGACGCTGATAACAACAAGGTTGTAGATATGTTTGATGCTTCCTTAATTCTTCAGTATTATACCGGAGAAAATGGCGTAACTGCTGAAGATATTAATCTCACAGTAAGCGATGTAGATGGAAACGGAGTTGTAGATATGTTTGATGCAACTTTGATTTTACAGTTCTATACAGGCGAGATTTCGCGCTTTCCTGTTGAGCAATAGTTTTTAAGGAGGGATAATCATGAAAAAACTTTATGCTATTGTAATTGCTGCCATTCTTTTGGTTTCCTTTACCATATCGGTTTCAGCAGCATCTACGGTTTTATCCGCCGATACTAAATCAGCAAAATATAATGAAACTGTAGCAATTGATGTTTCGATTGAAGGCAACACCGGTTTTAAAGCTTACGGAATGGTAATTTCTTACGATAAAAATGCCCTTAAATTAGAAAGCTTAACAATGGGCGAAAAACTCAATGGGCTTTTTAGTGGAAATGTTGAAGATGGGAAGGTAGGTTTTAGCTCCAACAAAACTATTCAGGAAGACGGAGTTCTTTTCACAGCAACATTTAAGGTTTTAACAAATGTAGGTGGTACCTATCCTGTAACAGTTAAACTGGATAAGATAGGCGTGTCATCTACTGATCTTATGCAGCCAACGGTTGAAGCAGGCGGAGTTACCGTTGTGCATGTTCACAATTGGGGAGAATGGTCTACAACAAAACAACCAACCTGCAAAGAGAAGGGTATCAAAACCAGGACCTGTTCCGAATGCAAGGAAAATGATGAACAAGAACTGGATAAAACAGCTCATAAATTTGGTGCTTGGACCGTATCCAAAAAGGCTACTTGCTCAGAGGTAGGTCAGGAGACAAAAACTTGTTCTGTTTGTAACGCTACAGAAAATCGTAGCACCTCAAAAGGCGCACATAGTTACGGTGCCTGGGTTACATCAAAGGAACCTACAAACACCGATACCGGTTTAAAGGAAAGAAAATGTTCCATTTGCGGACACACACAAACAGAAGTGATTCCTGTTGTTGAAAAAGAGCCGGAGCCAACTCCGGATCCGAACCAAGGCAACCAAAACGGTAACAATACCGATCAGGACACCAACAAGGATACTAATACTGATACTGATACTGATTCTCAACAGTCTCCCTCAGGCAATAAATACATTCGCGGAATAATTATTGCTTTGGGTATATTATTCATTCTTTTAATCATATTCCTGCTTTGGAAAAGAAAAAAGGATGATGAAGAAGAAAATACAGATCAAACGGTTTCAGAAGAAAACTAAAACTTAATTAAATGAGCAGATACTTTAAAAGTATCTGCTCATTTATTGTATAACGAAAACCACACGCTAAGCGTGTGGTTCCAAAGAGGCTTTTGCCGATGAGTAAAAAAGCTCCTATGGTATAATGCAAGAGGTCTGCCAACCACAAGCGTTAAAACATAGGAGGTCAATTATGGAAATCGACAAAAGTAGTATAGCACACACAGCGAGGAATTGTAAATACCATATTGTATTTGCACCCAAGTATAGAAGGCAAGTAATCTATGGAAAGATAAAAGCCGACATAGGACAAATAATAAGAAAGCTATGTGAATGGAAAGGTGTAGAAATCATAGAAGCTGAAGCCTGTCCCGACCATATACACTTATTGGTATCAATACCACCAAAGATAAGTGTATCAAGTTTTATGGGATATCTCAAAGGCAAAAGTAGTTTAATGATTTTTGACAAACACGCAAATCTAAAATATCGATACGGCAATCGAGAATTTTGGTGTCGAGGATATTATGTAGATACCGTAGGAAAGAACAAAAAGGCAATAGCAGAATATATACGGAATCAATTACAAGAAGATTTAGCGTACGAACAAATGAGTATAAAAGAATTGGTAGACCCGTTTACGGGTGAGCCAGTTAAGGCAAGCAAAAAATAACCAACCGCTTTAGCGGTAGCTAAGAGTCCGCTTGCGGTTGGCAGATTATTCGGTGGACTTTCAGTCCCGCCAGTAATAGCGGCTTACAGCCGCAGAGCAAACTACCGGCTTAGCCGGTAGTCATGATT
>JAZRKE010000087.1:0-31011 GCA_045646145.1 Acutalibacteraceae bacterium
TCACAGTAAAAGAGTTTGACTGTAAGGGTAACGGTTGCTGCTCAACTGTAAAGATAGATGAAAAGCTCGTTGAAATTTTGCAGAATATTCGTACACATTTCGGTGCACCGGTTACTATTAACAGTGGATACAGATGCTCAACTCATAATAAGCGCGTCGGCGGCGCATCAGGCTCGTTACATACAAAGGGACAGGCTGCAGATATATCCGTTAAAGGTGTAGCACCTGCTGAGGTTGCAAAATATGCTGAGAGTATCGGTGTATTAGGCATCGGGCTTTATGAAACCGATAAGGACGGTTATTTTGTACATATCGATACAAGAACTACTAAAGCGTTTTGGTATGGACAAGCTCAGGCTTATCGTTCTACTTTCGGCGGTGAGAATCCTGTGAAGGTGTGGCAGAAAGCGGCTATTGCAGACGGTTATTCTCTACCGAGCGGTGCAGATGGCATCTGGGGTAAAGAATGTGAGGCAGTAGCGAAAAAGGCAATTTGCAAACGTTGTTATTGGCCTTGGAAGAATAAAAACCTCACTAAGATTATTCAGAATGCTGTCGGCGTTGAACCAGATGGCAAATTCGGCAACGATACCAAAGCGGCGGTTGTTAAGTGGCAGAAGCTTATGGGTCTTGTTGCTGACGGTATTGTAGGCTACAACACCTGGAAGAAGATTCTGGGGGTGTAGGGTAATATGAAGAAATTAATTTTATAAAGTAATATAAATATAACCGCCTCATTTCCGTTGGGAAGTGAGGCGGTTTGTTGTATTATTCATTAAAATATATGTTTATATACAAATAGAGTGGTGCTGTTCGCAGCAGGAATCGTAAACTCTTCCTGCATCTATGCAGCAGGCTTCCTTAAAATCACAGCCGATATTAGAGTTTTCGTTTGTTTCTGCCATAGAATTGCCTCCGTTTCATAAAATTAGGTAGGGGCATAATGCCCTCATAATCCTATACCATAATATGTAAAGGGGCAATTTATGTGAAAAAGGAAGAGACACACTCTATAGAATATCGCAAAAGTTTCACATTTTTAAACGAAAATATTCTATGGAGTGGGTCCCGAATTACTGTCCTTTTAGTATTTTATAAATATCACTGTACATATAGAGTGAGCCCATACAGATAAGAGGGATATTATTCTCAAGCGAATTTTCTATAGCGGCATTCAGCGCTATATCTATTTTATCAAAGCTTTCGGCATTAACTGAGTTTTGGGTGAACACCTTGCGGTAATCCTCAGCTTTCAGAGAACGCGGATTATTAACCGTTACACAGTAAACCTTATTTGCCGTCCTGCCTATAGCCTTGGCAATAAAGGTGTAATCCTTATCCTTCATAACTCCGCTTAGAATATTTACCTTTTTATCCCCGAAATATTGCCTTATGCTTTGCACCGTAGCCGTAACGCCCTGTGGGTTGTGTGAACCGTCAAATATTATGAGTGGGGCTTCATTTAATTTTTCGAAGCGCGCCGGCCATTTTGTGTTTTCAAGCCCTTCAAATATAGCGTTATCGGGAATATTTAAGCCTTGGTTTTTAAGAATTTGCGCCGCCGCAACAGCATTGGCAGCATTTTTTGGCTGATAAGAGCCAAGCAGAGAAATTTTTAGATTTTTAAAACCATCATAATTAAATACCGTTCCCGATAAATCGGCACTGATTATTTCTATTTCTTTATCATTAATATAAAGGTCACAACCTTTAGAATTTGCCTCTCTCCTAATAACCTCCAGAGCATTTTTGTTATCTCCACACCAAAGCACAGGCCTGCCTTCCTTTATAATTCCTGATTTTTCGGCGGCGATTAATTCTATTGTATCACCCAAAAAATTCTGATGGTCAAAATCAATACCTGTTATTACCGAGAGTAGTGGATTTTTAATTATATTTGTGGCATCAAGTCTGCCACCCAAACCGCATTCAAGAACCACAATATCGCAATTCCGCTTTTTAAAATACTCGAAGGCGATAGCCGTTATAACCTCAAATTCGGTAGGCTTATCCTCCATTTGCTCACAAATAAACTTAATTTTTTGGCAGATTTCGGATAAATCGGTATCGGAAATACTTTCCCCGTTCACCGAAATTCGCTCATTAAAACGCAGAATATATGGGGAAGAATAGGTTCCTACGGTGTAACCTACGTTTTTTAAAATGCCCGATAAAAATGCACAGGCCGAGCCCTTTCCGTTAGTGCCTGCTATGTGCACAAACCTAAGTGAGTCCTGCGGATTTCCTAAAGCAGAACACAAATACTTAATTCTTGTGAGTCCGGGTTTGCAGAAGTAGTTGCTTACCGAATGTATGAATTCTAAGGCTTCATTATAGTTCATTATTTTCACCTAAAGTTTTCATCAGTACCTTGTTTTTAATAAGAATTTCTAAAATAATAAATTCCGCCGCGGCCACGATTATATAGTTAATAATTCTTGCTGTAAGGGTTGGGTAAAAGGGGTAGCTGAACCACAGACAAAGCCCTATCGTTTTAATAATCACCGAGCCTGTCGTATGGCAAAAGAGCACTACCGATAAAATGCGGATATGGAAATTGAATTTTTTAAATAGATAATATATTGCCCCTGCCGAAAAGCCTATAAAAACCGAAGCGGCAGTTAAAATAGGGTTAATGGCGTAGCCCCTTAAAATACAACCGATAACATCGGCAACAAGGCCTGTAAAAGCTCCAACCACAGGACCGAATATAATGCCCGATAATATAATTGTAAGATTTTCAAGGCTTAGCCTTATAGTGTCGCCTATAGATATGGCTAAAAACTTGCCGCAAACAATGCTGATTGCCGCAAAAAGAGTGGCAGTTATCATAATCTTAAGGCTTTTCAGATTATTTGTTTTTAGAAATTTTTGCATAAAAAGGCCCTCCTTGTAGGCTACAAGCAGGGTTTAGATTTGTATATAGATACACCTTGTTTGTAGCAGCGGGATGCGAAAGCTGTATCGCGAAAATCATTCGTCCTGTCGGCAACTCCCCGTCCAACAGGCACTAACGCACAGTTTTCTACTCTGCTAAACTTATTATAACTCTTTATATTGTTTTGTCAATATTTGCAACTAAAAAATCCTTAATTTCCTTTTCATTTGCGAAAACACTGCCCTGAATCATTTTATCACTGCCACCGCATTTGCAGTCGAAACGCTCTTTAAGCCTTTCACACAGCACCTTCATATTTTCTCCCAAACATACAAAATTATAGCCGTGTTCACTGTGTGAGAAAATGCAAACAAACGGACGCTTAAGTATTAGCGCATTGGCATAATTGCGCATATCATTAATATTCAGATTTTTTTCAAAAAGTATAATGGGCTTATCGCTTTTTTCACACATTTCACTTTTAAGCGAAATTATACTGCGGCGAAGCGAGGTTATCTTGGCTGCTAAATTGCTTTTCTCATTGAGCAGATTTTCAACTGCCACTGCCGTTTCATCGGGTCGAGCACAAAGTAAAGTCGAAATAACGCTTACATTTCGGTATTTTTCGCGGTAATCATCCAAAGCATCGGGACCGCACAAAAGTGTTATGCGCGTGCCACCCTTGTTTTTTTCAAAATGAGTCAGCTTAATTATGCCCACTTCACCCGTATGCGATACGTGCGGTGCACAGCAGGCGCATTTGTCATAGCTTCTAATTTCAACTATCCTTAGGTTCCCCTCTACCTCTTTTTTACTGCGGTATTCTATGTTTTCTATCTCATTTTTATCGGGATAATAGCATAATATGGGTACATTTTTATATATGATTTCATTTGCAATCGATTCCGCCTTGTCTAACTGCTCTCTGGTCAGTTCGGCGTTAAAATCAAGGGTTACCTCATCGGTTCCTAAATGAAAGCCTACATTATTGAGTCCATATAAAGAGTGCACAACACCCGATACGATATGTTCGCCCGTGTGTATCTGCATTTTTCTGAAACGCTCAGGAAAATTTATTTTGCAGTAAACCTTCTGTCCCACAGCGAACGGCTTGTCGGTAAAATGATAAATAATATCGTTTTCTATCTGAACATCGTGCACAAAGGAATCCTCAATATATCCCGTATCAGATTTCTGTCCGCCACCCTCAGGGAAAAAGGCGGTTTTATCGAGCACCGTTTTAAATTCTCCTCCGGATTCTTCGCATTTTATTACCGCCGCAGAAAATTCTTGGGTATATGCATCAATATCGTAAAGTTTAAGCGTAGACATAATTTTCTCCTATAGTTTAATAATAAAATTATACACTTTTATAAAAAATTTTTCAATAGTATTGAATTATCAAATAAAAAGCAATATAATATTTAGAGTTTAGGAGGCTGGGAATATGAGTATTCGTATTGGTATATTGGGCTACGGTAATTTAGGCAGAGGTATTGAGTGCGCTGTGAAGAACAATCCCGACTTATCTTTATCGGCAATTTTCACACGTCGCGCACCCGATACAGTAAAGCCACAAAGTAAGGATATAAAGGTTTACCACGCAAACGATATTTTAGATTTTAAGGATAAAATTGATGTTTTAATTCTGTGCGGTGGTTCGGCCACCGATTTACCCGAGCAGACACCCGAATATGCTAAATATTTTAACACGGTTGATAGTTTTGATACTCACGCAAAAATTCCGGAGCATTTTGAAAAGGTAGATAGTGCCGCAAAAAGCGGAAATAAGGTAGCACTTATATCTGCAGGTTGGGACCCAGGTATGTTTTCGCTTAACCGCCTTTATGCCGAAAGTGTTCTGCCAAACGGTAACACATACACATTCTGGGGAAAGGGCGTAAGCCAAGGGCATAGCGATGCCATTCGCAGAATAAAGGGCGTGGTTGATGCCAAACAGTATACCATACCGATAGACGAGGCGCTAAATAGAGTAAGAAGCGGTGAATCACCCGTCCTGTCAACTAAAGAAAAGCACTTGAGAGAGTGTTTTGTGGTGGCAGAGGAAGGTGCCGATAAGGGTAGAATAGAAAACGAAATTAAAACAATGCCAAACTATTTTGCCGATTATGAAACCATAGTTCATTTTATTTCCAAAGAGCAGTTAGATGCTGAGCATAGCGGTATTGCGCACGGCGGCTTTGTTATCCGTTCTGGGAAAACAGGGGATAACACCCACATTATTGAATATAGCCTAAAACTAGATTCCAACCCCGAATTTACCGCAAGTGTAATTGCAGCTTATGCCAGAGCAGTATATAAACTTGCACAAAAAGGTGAAAGCGGCTGCAGAACGGTATTTGACATTCCACCCGCGCTTTTAAGCCCCAAATCACCTGAAGCATTAAGAAAAGATTTATTATAAAATCCCGAATATTCGGGATTTTTTTATTGTATACAGAAAAGGAACACCTTTTGTCAGGTAGACAAAAGGTGTTCCTTCTCTGGCGGAGAGTTAGGGATTCGAACCCTAGGTTCCTTTTGGGAACACAGCATTTCGAGAATTTGACAAAAACTTTTAAACAAAAATAAACGGTGTCAAAAGTGGTGTCATCAATTCCAAGAAAACACTGTAGTTATGCGGTGCTTTTTAGTGTCAAAAGTCTTAAAAGTTATGATACAAGCGATTTTGCTAAATACTGCACTTTCGTGGAAAATCATTAGAAAAAGGGGTAAAAACCATTAGAAAAACTATTTTATATTTATCCCCAAAGCCACAAAGAGATTTTTGAAATTTTCGCAGGTTTCTTCATTTGGTATAATATCACCATTAGATACTCTATCTAAAAATTCTTTTGCCGCCAATGGCTTTGTGCTTTTAGTGCCATCATATTTGTTAAAGAGTTTTTCGTTGTCTTCATTTGATATTAAGGACTCTGTTGTTGCACTGTTCTCACCCTTAACATCTTTTTCCTTTTCAGGTTTTTTCAAATTAACAAAATAGACTATGCTATCATCTAACAAAGATGTTTTTTTAGTTATTAGTTTATATTCTGCAAAACCTTGAGGGTCGTGGTCCAATATAATTTTAAAATTACAACCCCAACCAATTAAAATAGATGCAACAAGATTAATATTATTTACACCCGCACATGGAATAATATTTGGTTGTTCTTCTTCACTTATATTGAAATACTTCATCATCGCCGTGAGATACATATCATCGGTGACACCCTCGACAATAATATTGTTCTTAATATATTGCGGACCAATATTATCTTTCAAATCCATACCAAATGCCTCAATGAGTGGTGATAGTGTTTCTAACTTTGATTTTTCGCTTAATTGGTGACTATATATTGATTTATGAATATTACTATTTCCGTTTTCATCCTTTTCTATTGCTCTAACATTATAAACATTATTGTTATCAATCATAAAAGGAGAATGAGTGGTATATATAACTTGATTGCCATCGTTACAAAGTCTATTAAAGTATTGCAACAACTCTTTTTGTGCTTTAACATGTAAATATACACCTGGTTCATCTAACAGATATAAAATAGGTCTATTTTTATTAGTTTTTGCTTCGGTATCAATGAATAAACTAAAATACCATTTTAGTCCATTGCTTCTTTCCGAAAAATTCATATACCTATCCAAAGTATTTATAAAAAATCTTGCAGTTTGACCTTCAACATCAAATTCCAAAGCAATAGGTTCTTGTGTATAATATTCGTTGAATTCCTTTACTACTTTATCAATACCATTCTGAATTCTTCTTCGTGAAGTTTTAAGGGCACCGTCATTAACATTTTGGAATGCACCAAAAAGAGTTTCTTTATCAATGTTTGCGGCCACCATTAAACTATTAAACAAATTGTCATTACCAAATAGTTTTTTTATTTCGTCGAATGTATATGTATCTTTTAAAACACTGTCTGACGAACGATAGTACACTTGTGGTATTAAATTATAGTAATTTCTCACTTTGTTTTTCACTTCGTCAACAAGTTCCACATAGTTATTTCTGGTTTCTGCTGAAGAATTAACTATAAACTCTTTTATGGCATTTAATTCGGAAAAGATAGTTGAGTAAATTTTTAAGTGAATGTTTTTTAATTTGTTTGTGTAAGTTCTAAAAGTATTAGCATTAGTAGTGCTAAGTTTCAACTCGTTAGATGCTGCAATAGAATGCAAAGTTTCAATTGCGGAAGATAAGTTTGTATCTTTTGAGATTAATACGGATAAACCACCTTCAATCTTGACATCAGAATAATCGTAATAAATAATGGTATCTTCTTTTGCATTAGGAAATAGTTTTATTTCGTCATTAGTAAAAGACAATATAATCGAAATTAGTGGCGGTTCATTTTGACCACGAGTCATAAACTTTTTATAGTTATTATCTAACGGCGACCAAGGTTTTAATAAACCTAATGATTGTAATACATTACTTTTACCAGATTCGTTTTTGCCTATTAATGCAGTGATGGTATTTTCTACTGGTAAAACATTATGTTCATTAGTTATTGATTTAAAATTAGATATTTTCGCGGATTTAATTATCATAATATACCTTCTTCGACATAATATGTATTTTTATTTATTATAACACTAAACATCCTTACAGTCAATTTTATCCATATTCTGATATTTAATATATAAACCACTTGCTATAGGTGTCGAATTATGTTATAATATAGGAAACAATTGAATAGCACATAACATACTGATTTTTAACTTACATACAACTCTGGCGGGAGTTTTGTATGTAAGTTTTTTTGTTTTTCTCCTTTCTTTGTTATTGCTTCCTAGTGGCAAGGGTGTGTGTAATTTTCCAAAAACAATTCCTCCTTCATCATCAGATGTCGGTGTACTAGGCAACACCGAGTACATAAAAACAAAAGGAGTATGTTATATGCAAAGACAAGACAAATTTCTAATTCTAACTTTTGAGCAAGATGCTCACGGAAATTATACCAAATTGCCATTTCCTTTCGGTAGTTCGGTAACCATTGAAGTTCCAGAAGGAACTAATATCGTTATTGAAAAAGAGCAGTTTGGTAATACCATTAAAACTCACCTGTTTGGTGTTGTAGAAAGCAGGTGATGTAATGAGGTTCGGATACTTAAGAGTTAGCTCAAAATGCCAAAGGGATAACTCATCTCTTAAAGAACAACGAGAAGCAGTTCTTGCTGCAGGAGCAGAAGAGGTTATCGAAGAAGTTTTCACTGGTGGTACAATCAAAGACCGTCCATTGTTCTCTCAATTAATTGAAAAACTTCAACCTGGCGATGAATTGATTGTATGTAAATTAGATAGGTTTGCGAGAACGGTCAGTGAAGGAAGTACACTTGCACAGGAACTCTATGACAAGAACATTAAACTTAATATACTCAATATGGGTGTAATTGAGAAAAATGCAATTGGAACCTTGTTACTCCATGTTATGTTGGCTTTCGCACAATTTGAGAAAGATATGATAAATTCTCGCTGTCAAGCAGGAAGAGAGTACCATCGTAAACATGACCCGAATTATAAAGAAGGACGACCAAAGAAATTTCATCGGGAACAAATCAATCTCGCTTTGTCATTACTCGATGAAGGTAAGAGTTATAGGACTGTTTCCGAAATGACTGGCATATCAAAATCTACAATGATTAGAGCAAAAAGGAAGATTACTTTTGACTCTGAACTTTGACACCTCACAAACCCAGTATTTACGGGCTTTTAAAATCGGTGTCAAATGTTAAAATATTTGACACTCTAACAGTGCCCCGAACCGAAATGGTTGGGGCATATTTTCTTGAAATAAAAATGAAAAACTAGAACCTTTTAAATATCAATATTTTTTATTTAAAAGGAGAAATTTAAAATGTGTAAAGTAAGACACGGAAGCATTGTATTCGCAAATATTCCTTATAACGAGCATAACCCTCATCAACATCACGGGCCGCATTACTATATTGTGGTTTCGAACCCCCAAGCCTGCAATTATAGTCCTGTGGTTCAAGCAATCCCACTTTCTTCAAACATAAACCGTCGGCTTCCAGTTCAAATAGAAATTAAATCCGACTGTTTTCCAAAAAGAAGTTTTGCACTGGCAGAACAACTTACATTATTACCGAAGAATATACTTGAAGAAGGTCGTTATTGTGGTACATTAGAAGCAAGTCAAATGAAGACTTTGCAGAATGCTATCAAATTACAGTTATCGCTCGATTAAAAGCAAAACCCACGGTTCGCCCCGTGGGTTTTCTCTTTACTGTCCGTTTTTTGGTACTCAATATAGTTTATAATAAAAACACCGAATGAAAATTCTACAATTTATCATATATTTTCTTTGCGAAATCAAACAAAACTATTGCGAAATGAAAGAATATGTGATAAAATACAACACAAAGGAGATGATGAGTTGGCTTTCTGTTATAATAAATTATGGAAACTTTTAATTGACAAAGGCATAAATAAAACCGACCTACGCGAAATGACGGGAATAAGTCAATCAACAATTGCGAAACTTTCAAAAGGCAAAAATGTTAATACCGATGTATTAGAAAGAATTTGCATAAGTCTTAATTGCGAGTTAGAAGATATTTGTGAGTTGACCGAAAACAACAAAGGAGAGGTATCAACCAATGTTTAAGAGTTTGAAAGAGCGTATGCAGCGTGAAAATTATCAAAGAACCAGTATTGACCTTTTCTCTGGTCCTGGTGGACTTTGCACTGGTTTTAAATGGGGCGGCATTTTACCCTTAATCGCTGTGGAATGGACAGACACAACAGTAGAGACATATTCGGTTAGTCATAATACCGATGTCTTCCATCTGAATGAATACACCGATGGTACAAATAAAAATGAAGAATATCTTAATCATTTTTTGAAAGAAACAAGTCAATCTCTCCTTATCCACGGTGATATCAACTTGGTTAGCAGTGATATGATTAAAGAATTCTTATTAAAACGATACGGAATTGATTGTGTTACAGAAACAGTTGATGTTGTCTCTGGTGGTGCTCCTTGTGAAAGTTTTAGTATGGCTGGCACAAGAACTGCTGGTGATGAAAGAGACGATTTGTTTAGCAATATTGTAAGAATTGCGAGAGCAGTAAATACAAAAGTCATACTCTTTGAAAACGTTAAAGGAATGCTCTCCAAAGCGAAAGACGGTGTTAAAGGAGCAATATTCAATTATATTTGTGATACCTTTAATGATGAAAATGCTAGTCCGAGTTTTAGACTTGTTTCAAGAGACCAAAATGTTGTCTTATTAAAAGCGGCAGACTACGGAGTTCCACAAGCAAGAGAACGACTATTTCTGGTTTCCATAAACAGGAGTTTAAGGGATGTTGAATTCTCATATCCTGAAAAAGAATATGGTCCTGGCAGAAAATATCCGTATGTAACCGTTGAAGATGCAATTTCCGACCTGCCACTTGTTCAAATGGGAGAGGAAGAAACCATTTATAAATTCCCAACTTCATTTAGAAACGAAAATCAAAAGAGATTTGTTGAAATAGTAAGGGGTGTTTATTCGGATGACGAAATTCATACTGCTGCTCCGAAACATCTTATTGAAAAGGGTTTGTATTCAGACAAATCTATAAGTTGTCACAAGGCACCTGGTCACGTTAAGAGAAAACAAGAATTGTTAGCCCTAATTAAAGAGCGAGAAACAATGCGCTCAACATTTGAAAGGTTAACAAACGAAGGCACCATCGACCAATATCGTCATTTATTTCCAAACACAATATATGGAAGTAGAAATAGAAGATTATTAAATGATGAACCTAGTTTTACAGTAACATCACATTGTCTTGATGAAATTCTACATCCATATCTTAATCGTGCTATTTCTCCAAGAGAAGCAGCACGTCTCCAAAGTTTTCCTGACTGGTATCAGTTTGCAGGTCCTTATGTTCAGTTCCACGGTGCAAAGGAGCAAGATAAATACGAGCAAATTGGCGATGCTATTCCTCCAATTATGGCATTAGCATTGGCGAAGGAAATTGTAAAGACTTTGGATAAAAAGGATAAAAAATAATGGACGATATATATTATAAAAATACTGGAATTCGTATAATCAATAATGATATTTTAAAAACAAAAACAATTCCCAATAACTCAATTGACTTAATTGTAACTTCACCACCATATAATTTGGATATTGGATATGAGAGTTACAACGACGGTTTAGATTACCAAGAATATTTAAAACTATGTTCAAAATGGTTTAAACGACTTTTGGAATTGGCAAAGCCTGACGGTAGATTTTGTCTTAATATTCCTCTGGATAAAAGCAAAGGTGGTTATCAATCTGTTGGTGCTGACCTTACTTGTATAGCAAAAAAATCAGGTTGGAAATATAAGACTACGATAATATGGAACGAAGGAAATATTTCAAAGGGTTCAGCATGGGGCTCTTGGTTAAGCGCTTCTGCCCCTCATATAATCGCTCCCGTTGAGTTGATTGTTGTTTTTTACAAGGAACATTGGAAAAAAACAAGTGGTTCTAAAATAACAACAATAACACCAGAAGAATTCAAAGAATGGACCAGGGGTATGTGGACATTTAAAGGCGAGAGCAAAAGAAAAATAGGTCATCCTGCGCCTTTCCCTGTTGAATTACCGTATCGTTGTATAAAATTATTGAGTTACGAAGGTGATATTGTTCTTGACCCATTTATGGGAAGTGGAAGCACAATGGTTGCTGCTCAATTAACAAATCGAAGAGGTATAGGTGTTGATATTGAACCACAATATTGTGAAATCGCCAAAAATAGAGTAATTAATAATTTATAAAGTGCAAAATGCCCCCACTGGATAAGTGGGGGCATTAATAATATAAATTTTATTTTTTCCAATCGATATGTGAATCAATATTGTATTTATCGTAGATTTTCAATACCTCGGAGCAAAACTCCATTACAGATGTATCATCGATTGATTTTGCCTTTTTATATGTAGTAATAAAGAATTTCTTTCCCATTTCAAATTGACTATAATTCTTTTTTCGGAAGTTATGCTTTGCGCAAAGCGTCTGACCATTTTCAATTTCTGCCTTGCCACCCAAATCTTTCGGTTTTATGTGGTCAACCTGAATTTCAACACCATCTTTGGGACCCAAACCACAAATTACGCATTTATATCCATCACGTTCTTTTATAATTGCCTTTTGTTCTTCTGTAAAGTCTTCCAACTCTCTTTCAAAAACAAAGTTTGGGTCATATTTATAAACACCTTTTGCAATTTTAATTAGAAAACCGTTCTGAGCCATTTTTCTAATTGCTCTATCTGGGTCCCTTAAAACTTTTCCTGTTCTTTTCTTATATTCTGCGGTAACCCAGTCTACAACTTCTGGGTGCTTAATATCTCGGTTAGGATTATTTATAAAATATTCCTTTATAATATCTTCTTGTGTCATTAATAATCACCTTTCTTTTGCTGGTCAGTAAAATTATGCTTTGAATTGTATTTTTTCTGATTTGGAGCCAGTTGCATAGGTCCAAGAAAGACCAGTACCAAAACCACCCCATTTTAACTTTCCTTTTTTAGTTTTCATTACAACATCTATGTATTCGTCTATATTAAAAACAGAAATTATTTGAATGTTAGCTTTTTTATCTACTTTGATTCTTAAAATTATTTTTGGGTGCCTTAAATCTTTTGAATTATTATCAATCGTTCCCGATATAACCCATCGAACTAAATTAACCGCATATGGTTCTAATTTGGTTCGCAATTCTTTTTTCTGAACTTTAGTAAAATTCTTTGCTGAACCATCAACTTGATGTTTGGTCATCAACTCAATAACTTTTTTGTCTTTGATGCCTACTTCTTTCTTTATGGTGGCCACACTAAATTCTGCCATTGCAACTTTTTGGGCTCTGGTCTGCTTAACACTAATCGGTATTTGTATTATGTTGCCATCCTTATATGTAATGTCTGCAAGTACATCTGTTTTAGCATTTCCACCTGTAATGCGATGTTCAATATTTGTAGATGCTACGATTTTTACTATTTCTGCGGGGTTGGTAATTTCATTTTTATCCAGTATTAATTTGAAAATTGTTTCATCGGTATTCTTATCTGATAGTTCCCCTGTGAAGTATTTTTTAAGCAAATCGGGGTCACTTAATATTTCGGCACAATAATCTTCAAACACATCCCCCAATTTATCTTCTCTTTTCCCGTGCTTATGTGAAGCAATGTCATATTTTTCGAGAAGTTTTTTTAATCTGGGTGTAGTAGGATACATACAAACATCTCCTTTTTCTTTATTTTAGCATAAAAAGATAAAATAGTCTATAGAAAAAGAAAAATCGACGTATTGTTGTTGACGCAGATAGTGAAATATGGTATAATAAAGAAAACAAAATAATACATATTTTGACACTATGACCTACATACATTGTCCGTATCGGATTCTGTGTGTAGGTCTTTTTTTATTTCCTCCATCGTGCCTGTACGGATTTAATATAATTCCTCCTTAAACAATTCCTCCATTTACGGAGCAACAGGCTGCTCCGTATTACATAG
Organism: Acutalibacteraceae bacterium; assembly: GCA_045646145.1. Taxonomy (GTDB): domain Bacteria; phylum Bacillota; class Clostridia; order Oscillospirales; family Acutalibacteraceae; genus SIG565. The sequence continues at coordinate 13,423 of JAZRKE010000087.1, forward strand.
TTAAAAAATGATAGGTAAGAAAGAAGGAAACGATTATGAGAAAAACCATTGAAGCAATGTACTATGATAATTTATCAATCAGTGGTCGGAGCCTTAATAAGAACGGCGAGTATTATAAAACCGAACGAGAGGTTTGCGATGCTGCTGTGAAACTGGAAGAAACTCTTACACCACAACAGAAAGAACTATGGCAGGAATACACTGCTCTAACTATGAAAGCAAATGATTTAGGATGTCGGGATAATTTTATTCTCGGTTTTCGAACAGCAACCTGTTTATTAGTAGAGGCACTTGCCGATACCAGCGATGACGAGAGTTTTCCGATTGCAGGGTGACAGATATGAAGATAATTAAAATTCTATACCGTACCGTTGCAATCCTACTTTTCGTCGCAACCTTTACTTGTATGTTTTTGAATTATAGCAAGGAAAGAAATTCGGGTGGTTATACTGGTGCAAATTCTTTTATGAGCAATAGTTCAAAACAATGGGTTATTGATAATTTTGATAAATATGAGACTTTTGAAGATTTGTTATACAATGGTATGACACCTTTCGTACTCAATAACTTTGTATATGATAGCAAGTATAATTATCGGTTTCCGATACAATCGTTCAACTTTGAACTTTTTCAGAATGTAAAGTGGCACGGAGTTTGTTTTCAATTCGCCCAATGGGCAAAATCGGTTGTGTTAGAATGGTCCAACCACAAAGGAGTTGATGTACAATCCTATGTGTTTGATGTCGAGTTAAAAGGTGGAGGGAAACATTCATACAATTTCTTCGTATATGACGGAAACACTTATTGTGTTGATTTCACCGAGGCACTTACTAATTATAATAATAACAAACCTTATAGCAATTCTGTAAAGAATATTGGGACAACCTCAATGTACTACTATGCTGAAATTTATTACGAAGACTATATTTACAACGTTTATTAAAGGAGGTTCGGTATGACAATTGTGTATTTTCTCGTTCCTTATGTAATTATGCTTTTTTCGATTATTATGAGAAGCAACCTAACGGCATATATCGGACTTTTAATGCTCGGAGTACTTGCTGCTTCCCATATGAAGCGCAAATGGTTTGCCGTACTTCTGATGACCTTACAGACGATTTATTCTGCTGGTATTATATATCTCAACATTAATAATTACACCCAGTCTAATCACCTGCTTTTCATAGGTGTAATTAGTATTATAATGCTTGTTTCAATGGGATTTGAAATGATTGTAGATAGAAATGAGCACTGTCACGGTTCTTGATTTAAAAAGAATAACACTGTATGCTTAAATTATAGCAATCGGGGTGTGCTATCTTACTGTCTTTTGGTTTTTCATTTTAATTTCTTCTTTAATGATATTTGTAATAAATGGGATGCATAAAATCTACCGTTTCCCCGAACGGTAGATTTTTTATTATAAAAGTTTTCAAAAATAAGCCATTTTCATTTTTGAGAGATTGGGTCGGCGAAAATTTTTAAAACTTGTTTTTATGATAATTTCAATAATCAGTTTAGTCTAAAAGAGACTTTTTTATCTTTCAAAAACGAGAATAAATATAATTTGAAAAACTTTTTCCTGCTATTACTATTAAATTTAGAAAGTTTTTAAATTTAATTGAATTTGAACCCCAGAAAATCAAATGGAACAATTTTTAAAAACTTATACTTCTAAATCTTATATTTTTAACGGAAAAACGAGAAATGGCGACCGAAACTCTACGGTCGCCAATATTTTTTTGCAAATTTTTATAAGATTTTAGATGCTTTTTGCTGTCTTCCTGATGGCAATACTAAAAAGTTTTTAATTTTATGGGAATTTGAACTTTGAGAGATGAAATGCAGCATAATTTTCAAAACTCTATTTTACAAAATTACAAATAATAAAAATTATTTCGCCGAATGTAAGACCTGACACAAATCTATCTTAATTCTTGAAGCAAATAGGAAGACGGCGATAAGCACAGTTAGCATATCCTGCAACCTGCCGTTATCAGTAATTTCAATGCCGTAATTATTGTATGATAAATAATTCGTTTCTTCAATCGTTAATTCACGACTATTTTTAATCTTTGTGAGAACTGCGTCGTCGGAGAGCAGTTTGTCCAACCACCCGTCATTCCACAGGTCATAATTCTCTAAAAAGTCATATACCAGTGCATTTCGCTTCTCAAAGTCTTTTTCGCTATCACAAAGTGCTCTTATCATAACCCCACAATCAAAAATAGAAGATAATAACTTTTTGGGTTCTTTTTTTGATTGGCCTGGGCATTGATAATAGGTCATAAGTGCCGATATACAGCAATCCATCGCATAATAACTATATTCTTTGGTTTCGGCCTTGGGGTGGGCAGGAACGGTATCTAAAACAGTATTTAGATTATTCGTGATGCACTCAAAAAGTTGATGATTAATATTCATAAAAACACTCCTTATTTTTAGTGTTTAAATTATAGCGCGATTGCGCTATTTTTTCAGCCTTTTTAAAGAAAATAAACGATTTTAAAATCGTCTTTCATAATGTATTAAAATAGTGGGAGGTTGGGTGGCAAAAGTATTTTTCTAACCGATTATAAAATTTCGTCAGACGATTAAAAATTTTTACAGACGATTAAAAGGCATTTTACCCTATATAAGGTACTGTTTTGATATTTTTAAGCAAAACTCTTATGTTTGATGTTTAAAATGGATGATTTTAAAATCGTTCAATTGTATTTTTTAAAAAATACAATTAAGGGTTTTATCATAAAATTACCGTTTTTTCAGGTGCTGTTTGCCAGATGGGTGGATGGGTGCTCGGACCAGACTTATAACCATAGTTAGGACCATATTTTTGACCATACCTATAACCATAGTTAGGACCATATTTTAACACACAAAAAAACTCCGACGAAATTGACGTCGGAGTTTTGCTCTTTTGTGAAAAAGTTTTTAAAAATCTCTGGGTTTCGAACTCTCAAAATTTTTTTAAAATTTATTTTTGCGAAAAAGTTTTTTAAAAGTATATGGTTCTCGTCCCTCAAAAATCAAATTCCCGATTTTATTAAAAACTTTTAGAAAATTGCCCTTTTTGCTGCTCTTGATTTTTTTGAAAAAATGTTGTAATCGTTTCTCTACCATATAAGCAAAGGGGGTGAATAATAAATGACACGATATGTTGAAACCGATTTGACGGTAGATACCGTCACTTTGCAGTGGACGTATTACAGAACCGATTTCAATATCACGGGTTGGAAATACAATCCACCGAAAAAGAAAGGCAAACCTGATTCTTATTACAAAAAAGTCAACGATGTTGTTTTGGTTTACTTACCACATTGGAGTATGTTGATGTCTTCGTTCAGTGCTTCAAAACTTGCTAATGGATGCAATAGTATTCCATACACAAATGACCAATATGACCTTGTTAAAGAAAAGGTAGAACAAGCAATCCAGTCAGAACTGGGACATCACCTGTATATTGAAAATTCTTATATAAGCAGGTTTGATGTGAATAAAAACATAGAATTCCCCAGCATAGAGGAAGCCAAGGAATTCATTAAGTGGGCACAAAAGCACCCAGTTATCGGTAAGTACATAAAAACCTCATACGGAGATAATGGCGATTATCGTTGTATGAAAACTGGATTGGTCTTAAAAATTTATCTAAAAAATGAAGACCCTGCCTTGCCAGACGAAATTAAAAAAACATTACCTCCCACTGTTCGTATTGAAACGGAATGCCGTAAATATTTCCGTAAAAAATTAATTGGTAAACAGGTATCTGGCGAGATACTTAAATACCCAGTGATTTGGAAACAATTCTACGATGCTACATTAGATAAATTTAAGTTAGGTGGAACTATACTTAATTTTAAAGATTACAAAAGTGCAGTACAGACAATTTTACAGTTTGAATATCCAAACAACCGTTATAGCACCATTACAAAGAAGGTGCATACTTTAATCAAAACCTCTCTCGGTCAAAATATTAAAAACCGTAAAGAGCAAGTTGAACTGATAAATAAGGTCTCTAACTATAATATCTTGCCATATGCTTTTGCCAAAGCAGAATTGATACCAGATAATACACTCTTGTCGCATTCCGTCATATCAGTAGAAGAACAGAAGTTACAAGAGTATAACGATTCCGTTTTAGAAAAGAATTTACAGATATTTAGACAATGCCTCAACAGACGAAAGGAAACGAAATTATGCACCGTTTTACACACACAACACACCGTTATCGCTTACCCTACAACTATACCTATTGTAAAATATTATTACATTGTTCCAATAGACGACAGTTCATAGGTCTAATAACATATAAAATACATTTCTACATTAACTATTTTAAGAGTAATGTGAAGTGTAAAAAATGTCAAGAATTCAAGGCTATATTGCTTACTTTTTCAAATAAGTAAAGCAAGATAGTCTATTTCGTCGTACTTACATTTCTTTAAGATAAGGGGTCTTGCCCTTCGGGCAATCCCCACCAACCAACCATCTTATTACATAATTCATAGGAAGGTTAAATATTATATATTTGCCCTGTGATTTGTTTTCGGTTTTTTAATGGGTTACTATTAGAAAGATAACATTTCTTACTTTAAGAATTATGAAAAGAGGATGGGTGGATAAGTAAATTTTGATTAAAAACAAAATTATATTATCTTTAACCCACAGGGTAAAAAATGGTATGATTTACAATAAGATGTTATAAATCACTGAAAAAGTTTTCAGTTTTATTGGAATATGGATGTTTAAAAAAGTAAAACCTATCTAATTTTGAAAACTTAAAATTTCTTTGCGAAAAATGCTCAAAAACCTCCAAAAAAAATTTTTTTAAAAATTTTTCGGGCAAAAAGTTTTTAAAAATTTCGCTTTCCCGTCTCTCAAAATTTAAGTTGCGGAAAATTTTAAAAACTTTCGCTAAAAACCTAGTGTTTATGCGGGTTCGAGTGCTATTGACAAACTGATTTTTTTGCATTATACTTTGCTCACAATCGTAAGAAATCGCAGCGATTAACATAATAAAAACATTTATCCGAGGAAGATGCTATACTTTGAATTAAGTATGAAATAACTACATAACAATTTATGTTTTATACCCATACCTATTAGGAGTATCATCTTCAAAAAGGTATGGGTTTTATTATGCCCGATTTGTAATACAGGAAGTTCTTGATTACTTTGCCGCATTATGTTTTCAAGAGTTAATTCGTATCCACCTTTTATTGGCTTATGGCAAGAACGATGGGTGGGCGGCACTAAAATATTATTTTAAGGAGGTCATTATATGGCAACATTAGAACAGGTAAAAAATCGTAATCACAAGAGTTTGAAAAAGTATCCTGATGTTTTAACTGTACCACAGGTACAGCAGATATTATCGGTTGGGCAGTATTCTGTGTATAAACTCATCAAAGACGGCACTTTGCATTCTTTGAAAGTAGGACACGGTTATCGTATAGTAAAGCAATCACTTTTAGATTATATCTATGGGGGCGAGTTAAATGAAACTGCCTGATGTTAAAAGGGTTACAGGTTCGGTTCAAGCAAAGTCTGGCAGTTGGTATGCTGTTTTATACTATACCGACCTCGAAACTGGCAAAAGAAAATACAAGTGGAAGAAAATTGCTAAAATTAATGAAAAGAACCGTAATGGTGGTATTTCGGCAAAAAAGGCAGAAGAAAGACTTCAAGATATGATTGCCGAACAAAATGCACTGCAAAAAGCAGAAATTGAAAAACTTTCAAAGGTTCAAGGTATGACTGAAACCGAACTGCATAAGTATCACAAACAGAATATGGACTTTTATGAATGTGTTGTTGATAACATTTACAAGAGAAGAAATGACCTATCGCCATCGACATTCAATTCGTATTTAAGTATCGCCAATGCGCAAATAAAAGAGTTTTTTCACGGTAAGTATAGGTTGTGTGATATTGAAACTATTGTGATAAATGACTTTTATAAGTATTGTTCCGAAAAAGGTTTAAAGAACAGCACTATCAAACGATACAGGGCTATGATGAATTTTGTTTTAGATGAAGCACGAAAGGAAAAGGTTTTACCTGAAAACCCTGTTACCGATTCTAATTCATTAAGTTCTACATTACCTCGTATAACTCCTTTTAATAGAGATGAGGCGGCAAAACTTATGAAAGGTATCGGCAAAATGGATGATGATATGAACATTGTCATTGCATTGGGTTTGCTTTATGGACTTCGGCGCAGTGAAATTGTTGGCTTAAAATGGTCTTCGATTGATTTTGAAAATAAGACTATTTCGCTTACAACATCAATTCTCGAAATACCAAAGCAACACGAAGAAGAAACCATCAAGAGGTGCAAAGGTTTTGTGAAACTGTATCGTACCAATGGTAGCACATCGTTGGTTGAACGAGATTTGCTTAAAAGTGATGGTAGTGTTGCTGAATTTCCATTATTTGATTTGGCAGAAGAATTATTGCTAAAACAAAAAGAGCGAATTGAGGCAAACAAACAGATTTTTGGCAATTGTTATGATAAACGATTTTATGATTTTGTTTGTGTAGGAACTGACGGTACACTTCTTCGTCCTGACTATATCACTGACCACTTTGCAGTAGTTCTTAAAAGAATAGGTTTGAAAAATATCAAGTTTCACGCTCTCCGTCATACAACGGGCACATTGCTGATGAAACAATCGGGTATGAACTTGAAACTCATACAGCAATATCTTCGTCATTCAGAATCGAGTATTACAGCAAAATATTATCTACATCCTGATATGGAAGATATTGAACAAACAGGTAGTGTTTTTGTTGGCACGGGCATTTTTGATAATGTGGTCAATTCTAACAACGCAGAACTTGAACGGCGAAAGCAAATCGCCGAGAAAGTTGGTGTGATGTAATCTATGAGAAACGAAAAAATTATATCGCTCGAAGATATGTATAAGATGCTGCATATCAGTAAGCGAAAAGCGAAGTATATGCTTGACAATGGTGTAATACCTTGCACTGACACAGGCAAAAAAACACATCGTTATCTTATTAAGAAATGTGATGTCTTGCAATTTATTGAGAGTGGTGTAGTATTTGAGTATCCAGAAGGGATGTTCGGTTCGGGATACAAAGCGAAGAAAAAACAAACGAATTGCTTTGCTATAATTGATACTGATTTTGCACGAGAATGGTATAATCGGCAATTCCATAGCAAAAAGGATATTTTAACCTTGAAAGAAGTTAGAACTATGACTGGTTATACCAAAGAAACTATTAGAAGATGGATATTATGTGGCGATTTACAGTGTGTGGAGTATTTCAATACACGAGTAGTTCCGAAGACTTCCTTACTTGAATTTATGGCTTCCACTCAATATTTATCGAGAGTTAATAAGTCTGCTGTTCAAATTGAGCAGATGAATGCTATGTTAAAAGAAAAGCAGCAGGCATAAGAACCTGCTGCTTTATATATGGCGGTGAGTCAGGGATTCGAACCCTGGGTTGGCTCATCACCAACACGAAATTTCGAGTTTCGCACCTTCGACCACTCGGACAACTCACCGTTTGAAGCAAAAAATATTAAATTGTAAGTGGAAAACCATTAGAAAAACCATTAGAAAATATGGCACTTTCCAAAAGGGTTCTCAAAAACCCTTATAAATAAAGGGTTTGAAGGAGGTCGTCAAAACAAACCGAAAGTATTTCGAGTCAGCCCCGTTATGACCACTTCGATACGTCTCCATATTAAATTGTAAAGGCAAAAGCCAAATTACCAAATTGCGAGAAAACTGCGAGATGCAGAATTCCGAAAGCGCAAATCGAAGCCACGAAAACCCCGATAAATAAAGGGTTTACGGAGATACGGTCGTGACAGACCCGACTATGTTTCGAGTGCTGCACCTTCGACCACTCGGACAACTCTCCATTTATGAGTACCCAATTATTATAGTAATATTTTTATTAAATGTCAAGAATTATTGTCATTTAATTGATTTTATAGTATAATTAATTTATTGGAAAAATATGGAGGGTGTTTTATGTTTGCAAAACTTAAAAGTATGGGACTTTTTGGAATGGACGCCTACGTAATAGAGGTTGAGGCGGATATTTCCTCGGGTCTTCCCGGTTTTGATATAGTAGGACTTCCCGATGCGGCGGTTAAGGAGTCTCGCGATCGTGTAAGAGCCGCGATAAAGAACAACGGGTTTAAGTTCCCTATTGGCAAAATAACCGTGAATTTAGCTCCTGCAGATGTTAAAAAAGAGGGTGCTCTTTACGATTTACCTATAATGCTTGCTGTTTTGGCGGCTTCACAACAGATAACGCTTAATACCGAAAACAGTGTTTACATAGGTGAATTATCGCTCAACGGTAATCTACGTAAGGTAAACGGTGTGCTTGCTATGGCAATCAAGGCAGCGGGGGAAGGCGTTAACAATTTTTATCTGCCTATTGATAATGCTAACGAAGGAGCATATGTAGACGATATTAATATATACGGGGTTAACAATATTAAGGAACTTTTTGCCCATTTTAAAGGCGAAAAGCCAATAACTAAAGCGGAGCGTGGAGAGATTAAATATGAACTTTACGAAACCGCTGTAGATTTCTGCGAGGTCAAGGGTCAGACACTCGCCAAGAAGGCGCTTGAGGTAGCGGCGGCAGGAGGGCATAATATACTGCTTATCGGTCCGCCCGGCTCGGGAAAGAGTATGCTTGCCAAGCGTTTCCCAACTATATTACCCGAAATGACCTATGAAGAAACTATTGAAACTACCAAGCTTTACTCTATTGCAGGCTTAACCGATAATGATAATCCGCTAATCACAAAGCGGCCGTTCCGTTCACCGCATCACACAACCTCGTCAGTAGCACTCACAGGCGGCGGTACCGTGCCAAAGTCGGGGGAGATTTCGCTCTCTCATAACGGCGTACTGTTTTTAGACGAGCTTCCCGAATTTAACCGCGAGGTTATGGAGGCTCTGCGTCAGCCCCTTGAGGATGGGAAAATTACCATTTCGCGAGTTGCAGGCACCCTTACGTATCCCAGCGCGATTACGCTCGTTGCGGCTATGAACCCCTGCCCCTGCGGATTTTTCGGGCATCCTACAAGGGCGTGTACCTGTTCGCCGAAAATGGTGAATAAATATTTAAACCGTATATCAGGGCCAATGCTCGACCGACTTGATTTACATATTGAGGTGCCACCCGTTGAATACACAGAGCTTCGCGAAGTGAAACCCGCCGAAACCTCTGCTGAGATTAGAGCAAGGGTTAATAAAGCCCGTCAGATACAGAATGAGCGCTATAAAGGAACCGGTGTTACCTGCAACGCAAGGCTTACTCCCGCGCTTTTAAAAAAGCACTGTGCTATGAGTGAGGCGGCTGCCAAACTTTTACAGGCGTCATTTGATAAACTTGGTATGTCAGCTCGTGCTTATGACCGAATTTTAAAGGTAGCTCGGACTATAGCCGATTTACAGGGCTGTGAAAATATTGATACACAGCATATTGCCGAGGCTATTCAGTTTAGAAGTCTCGATCGCAAATACTGGGGCGAATAGTTAAATTTTATCAATCATTGACAGCGTTTAAACCGCGAAATATAATTAAATTATTATATTCTGAAAGGAAAAATGTTATGGACAAAAAGTATGAAGCCCTGTTTACTCCTTGGAAAATAGGAAATGTCGAAATCAAAAACCGTATTGTTATGTGTCCAATGGGAGGCACCTCGCTTTTTGGTTGGTTCGAGCTTGGCGGTTGTCATTTTGATAAAGAGGCCGCAAAGCTGTTTTTAGAAAGAGCCAATAATAATGTCGGACTTATAATACCCGGTATTGCGCCGCTTCGCGATACTTTCTGGGGAAAGTGGCTCTGGCAGAATCCTAAAATGTTCGAGGATTTAAAGGAGTTTATGGATGAAATACATAAAACAGGTGCCAAACTGTTTATACAGTTAACCGCAGGTATGGGCAGAAGCTGGGCAATTACCGAGCTTGTAGCTCCGCTTCATAAAAATAAAATTACACGCGCTATTATAAAACCGATTATAGATACTTCGCACGAACTCGCAAGTCCGAGTCCTCAGCCGTCGCGTTGGGCACACGATATTATCTGTCCTGAAATGACGGTAGAGCAGATTCACGAAATAATCGAGGCGTTTGCCAAAACGGCAAAATTGTGCCGTGATGCCGGTGTTGACGGAGTGGAGGTACACGCTGTGCACGAAGGGTATCTGCTTGACCAGTTTGCTATTGAGTTTTTCAATAAGCGTACCGACGATTACGGCGGCAGCTTCCAGAACCGCTACCGCTTTGCCGCAGAGATTGTAAAGGCTATAAAGGCAGAGTGCGGGGATGACTTTCCCGTATCGCTTCGTTACTCGGTAGAGTCCAAAATGAAGGGCTTTTGCGAGGGTGCTATGCCGGGTGAAGAGTACACCGAGGTTGGCAGAAATATGGCAGAGAGCGAAAAAGCCGCTAAATATTTACAGGATATGGGCTACGATATGCTTAATGCCGATAATGGTACATATGATAGCTGGTACTGGGCTCATCCGCCGATGTATATGCCGGAAAACTGCAATTTAGAGGATGTTTCTCACATTAAGAAGTTTGTGGATATCCCAGTTGTGTGTGCGGGTAGAATGGATGTCGAGGTGGGCGCTAAAGCGGTAGCCGAAGGTAAAATTGATGCAGTCGGTGTTGCCCGTCAGTTCTTAACCGACCCTGAGTGGATTACAAAGCTGATTGACGATAGAATCGAGGACATCAAGCCCTGTATCTGTTGTCATAGCGGTTGCTTTAATTTCTCATCCTCTAAGGGACACGCCAATACTCAGGATTTAACCGACACAATGGGACTTGCCCGTTGTGCCCTTAATCCTAAAACGATGCAGTCTAAAAAATATAACATAAAACCGGCTAAAAAGGCAAAAAAGATTGCTATAGTCGGCGGTGGTATAGGAGGTATGGAGGCGGCTATTGTTTGCGCTCAGCGCGGACACAGCGTAACGCTTTACGAAAAGACCGGAAAATTAGGCGGTGTATTTATCGCGGCTGCGTCTCCGTCATTTAAGGAGAAGGACAGAGCACTCATAGCATGGTATAATCGCGAGATAAAGAAATATCCTATTGATATTAGGTTAAACACCGCTATTACCGATGTTAAATCGCTCGGCGCCGATGAGGTTATTATCGCCACAGGCGCGGCGCCTAAAAAGCTGAACATAAAGGGTGCAGAACACGCGATAGAGGCGGTAGATTTCTTACTTGGCAGTAAGGTGGGCGAGAGGGTTGCCGTTATCGGCGGAGGCCTCACAGGCTGTGAAATTGCCTATGAACTATATCTGCAGGGCAAAAAGCCCACAATTATAGAAATGCTCGATGACCTTGTAACTACACCCGGTATCTGCCTTGCAAACACAAGCTATCTCCGCGATTTCTTTAAAACCAATAATGTTCCTGTGCTTCTTGAAACGGGCGTTAAAGAAATAAGCAAAAATGGCGTAACCGTATCCGATAATAGCGGTAATGAGAGCGTAATTGAAGCCGATAGCGTTATTATTTCGGTCGGCTACAATCCTGCTCCCATAGCTAAAAAGGGCGCCCATATCCACATTATAGGTGATGCCTCCAAGGTAGGAAATCTGCGCACGGTTATTTGGCAGGCATGGGACGTAGCAATGAAGTTGTAGCTTTATTGCAGTGAATAGTTAAGAGTGAAAAGTGAATAGTTAAAAAAGGAGAAAAACTATGATTTTAACACCTGAACAACAAGCAATTTTAGACGGCGAAAAGGGCGAGGTACTCTCAAAGGTTATGAAAACAATGGTGAAGTATGGTGAATCCTTCGGCGCCGAAAAATTAGTTCCCGTTACAAGCAAGTATAACCACCTTGTAACATCATTCGGACTTAAAATGATGAAACCCGTTTTTGATTTGATGCAGCAGCTTATCGATGCTGATGCACTATCGGGTCAAAAGTTTTCGGTTGACCCGCGTCCGCTTGATAAAAATGTACCATCTAATTTCCTGCAAAATTTAATTTTCAATAACTTTATGTATTCAACTCAGGATTTTTATGAGGGACAGCTTAAAACCCTGGGCCTTATAGATGACGATGCCTTTACCTGCACCTGCTACATGGATGAGGTAGGCAACAAGCCGCAAAAGGGCGAGGTGCTTTCCTGGGCAGAATCCTCGGCCGTTGTTTATGCGAACTCGGTGCTGGGTGCTCGCTGTAACCGAAATTCAGGTATTATTGATATTATGGGCTCGGTTGTGGGTTTCGTGCCATACTTTGGGCTTCTTACCGACGAGGGAAGAAAAGCTACCTGGGTTATAAAAATTGAAACCACCAAAAAGCCCGAGGCGCAACTGCTTGGATCAGCAATCGGTATGAAGGTTATGGAAGAGGTACCCTATGTAATTGGTCTCGATAAGTGGATTGGAAATGAACTTAGCGATACTGCCTGCACCTATTTAAAGGATTTTGGTGCCGCAACCGCCTCTAACGGTGCTGTAGGACTTTACCATATAGATAACCTGACCCCCGAGGCTAAGGAGCAGGGAACCGCACTTATAGCCGAGGGAGCACAGGAATATATTATCGACGATGCTGAACTAGAACGCGTATATAAAAGCTATCCTGTTATCTGGAAGAATAAGAATGCTACACCGAAGCTCTGCTTTATGGGTTGTCCGCATATGAGTTTGGAGCAGTTAAAATCCTGGACTCAGAGGGTAGAAGATGGACTGAAAGCCGCAGGCAACAAAAAGGTTGTTATCCCTACCGTTTTCACTGCCTCTCCTGCAGTGCTCAAGGAATTCCAGAAGACCGAATTTGCCGCGCGTCTTAAAGCCACTGGCGTTATAACCTCGTATATCTGTCCGCTTATGTATATGAACAATCCGCTTTGCGCAAAAATGCCGGTTATAACCTCATCAAATAAGCTTCGAACCTATACAACATCCCGTTATTATACCGATGACGAGATTTTAGAGCAGATTACAAAGGGAGGAAAGTAGTATGAAAAAGTTTAAAGGCAGAATAATTGCCGAGGGTACAGTTACCGCCGAGGCGCTCGTGTCCCACGGTGGACTTAATACATTGGCTTCCTTCCAGAAGGCACTGCAGTTTGGCGATAAAAATGCCACCTGCGGGGATCAGAACAACCCCGATTTGTTCGGCAAACAGATGAAGGGTAAAGCCCTTTGTCTGCCCCAGACCATCGGCTCTACAACGGGCGGCTTGGTTTTATATTGCGCCTGCGCCATGAAGCGTCAGCCTGCCTGTATGCTCTTTTCTAAGCCTATCGATTCTCTTGCCGCCGCAGGCAGTGTACTGGCGGATGTATGGCTTGATGATGTTTCAATGCCTGTAATTGATTCGTTGGGTGATGAGTTCTTAAATTATGTTAAGGACGGTATGAAGATTACAATAGGCACCGACGGAACCGTTATAGTAGACTAAAAGCGAGATGATCATTTTTGAATATAATTGATTTTCACACACATATTTACCCTTCTGCTATTGCCGAAAAGGCTACCAAGAGTATTGAAGATTTTTATTGCCTTGACGGTGGCGGAATGGTGGGTACATCCGAACAATTACTCGAGCGTGGAAAAAGCGTAGGAATAGAAAAATTTGTTGTGTTGCCAGTGGCGATAAAGGCTGACCACACAAGGCATATAAACGAGTTTATTCTATCCGAAGTGGCAAAACACCCCGAATTTATCGGCTTTGGAACAGTCCACGCCGGGCTTAGTAATATTATAGAAGAGGGCGAATATATATTAAAAAGTGGACTAAAGGGTATTAAAATGCACCCCGATACTCAGGCTTTCGATATTGACGATGAGCGTCTTTTCCCTTTATATGAAGCGGTAGGCGATAAGCTACTCTTTATGTTCCATTGTGGTGATAAGCGGTATGATTATTCCCATCCACGAAGACTCAGGCGTATTATGGATATGTTCCCAAAACTCAGGGTTATAGCCACCCATTTAGGAGGATATTCTGTGTGGGACGAAGCCACTGTGGCGCTTAAAGATACCGACTGTATGCTTGATATTTCGAGTTCCCTTATGTTTATGAGTGAGGCTGATCAGGAAAAATACATTAACATTTACGGTGCCGATCGCCTATTATACGGCTCCGATTTTCCGCTATGGGACCCTGTGAAAGAGATGGAGCGTTTTATGAAGCTCAAGCTTACAGACACGCAGCGTGAAAAAATAGCCTATAAGAATGCAGAGCGTATTTTAAATTTATAAAAATTTCAAAAAAGTATTGACTTTTTTCTCATTTGGAGTTAAAATATCAAAAAATAAAAATGCTATGAAGATATTAAGTGTAAATGTAAACACTTTTCAGAGAGTTGGCGGTTGGTGTGAGCTGGCAGGTGAAATTTACGCGGTCTCGTATCGGAGCAGAATTTCTGAAACTAAAGTAAGAAATTCCGGGAAAGCCCGTAATAGCTTAAGGACTTGTTGGAGTCCTACAGAGTGGTCGGTTTATGTCGGCAATACGGGTGGTACCGTGGACAAAATGTTTGTTCATCCCGCAGAGCATTTCTCTGCGGGATTTTTTTAGGTTTAAATTTTGAGAGGTAGATATTATGAAAAAAGTATTTGTATCCGATGTTACTTTATGCAAGGCGGCTGAGAGTAGAAAGACTCTTACCTTCCGCCAGAAACTGAATATTGTGGCGGCGCTGTCCAAAGCGGGACTGAGCGCAGTTGAGTTACCTACACTATCCGATAATGCCGAGGCAGCTGTGGTTTACAGAACCATAGCGGAGAGTGCCGAAAACATTAAAATCAGCATTAATGCAGGCTCTACATCCGAACAGATTAAGTCGACCTACGAGTGCGTTAAATCGGCAAAGGATTTATGTTTACAGGTGGTAATGCCCGTTTCCACCGTCCAGATGGAATATATTTATCACTTAAAATCGGGCAAAATGCTCGAGAAAATTACCAAGCTTATAGCTACCGCTAAACAGTGCTGCGAGTGTGTTGAGTTTGTAGCACTCGATGCTACACGAGCCGATGCTGACTTTTTAAGACGGTGTTGTGCTGCTGCCGCCGATAATGGCGCTACAGCCGTAACACTTACCGATACCGCAGGGGTTTATTTCCCTGAGGAGATTGCTGCGCTTGTTAAGAATATAAAAGAAGCGTCAGATGTTAAGGTTTATGTTGAGCCTTCAAATGCTCTCTGCCTAGGGGCCGCCTGTGCAGTTGCCGCAATTAGCGCGGGGGCTGATGGAATCAAGACCGCAACAGGTGATAAGGACAGTGTATCTGCAGGGGACTTTGCTAACATAATCCGCGCAAAAGGTGAGGCTATGGGTGTAGATACAGACCTCGATATTACTGCCATCAACAATATTGTGAAGAGTATTTCTGAAACTACAGGTGTTGCCGAGGACACAACCGTTACCGATAACACAAGCCTTTCAGCCAAGGCTACCCTTGCCGACATTACCGCCCAGATTAAGTCCTTAGGTTATGATTTAAGTGCCGAGGATAACGGCAAGGTGTATGAGGAATTCTGCCGTGTAGCCGCTAAGAAAGAAAGCATTGGTCTTCGCGAATTGGAGGCTATTATTGCAAGTAGCGCTATGCAGGTGCCCTCAACCTACCACCTTATTAACTATGTTGTAAATAGCGGTAACATTATAAGTGCAACCGCTAATATCACTTTGGAAAGGGATGGAGAGCAGTTATCAGGCGTCAGCATTGGCGACGGACCTATAGATGCCGCCTTCCACGCCATTGAGCAGATTATCGGCCACCACTACGAACTTGACGATTTCCAAATTCAAGCTGTAACCAAGGGTAGAGAGGCTGTAGGTTCATCAATTATCAGACTTCGCGCCGACGGAAAGCTCTATTCGGGCAACGGTGTTTCAACCGATATTATCGGCGCTTGTATACGCGCATATATAAACGCGCTCAATAAAATAGTTTACGAGGAAAAATAGGTATGAAATTTTCTTTTTCAACGAAATATGTAAGTGTTGGTTCCTTTTTAGAGCTTTGCAACATAACCTCAGATTACAACTTTTCGGGCTTTGAGGTTTATGATATAGCGGCGCAGAAAAAAGAGTTTTCTGACAGTATTTTCAGTTCTGCCTCGCGTTCTGCGGCTAAAAGGAAACTGGTTAACCGCCATATAGGTATAAGCTGTGTTACTTACCCTATAGAAGTTGATGCCATTACCGACGGCGAACAAATAGAAAAATATGTAGAATATGCCGCTGAAGTAGGAACCAATGTAGTAATAAAGGTTGCAACCGATGATTTCAGAGCCCTTTCTGCAGTTCTTGTCCCTGCCATTAAAAAGGCCGAGCTTTTATCGGTTATGATTTTAGTAGAGTCAAGCGGAATTTATGCTAAAACCGAAAAAATACTTGAGTTTATCAACTACTTTGAGTCAGCAGTCCTCGGTGTTTGCTGGGATATTAAGAGTACCTTTTTCGAAGCGAATGAGACCGCTGACCGAACCATTCAAACCCTCGGCTCATATATTGAGTATGTAAGAATAGGTGATAGAAAGAACGGTAAAAATGTGCTCATCGGTTCGGGAGAACTGCCTGTAGAGGAATTTATAAATGCTCTGCGCTCACTTAATTATGACGGCTATATTTGTGCCGACTGGAACGATGAAATTTCTTCATATGACATAGTGCTTACCCACTTTGTAAACTTTATGGAGCGCTTTTTAAAGGATAGCAAGCAAAAGGGCGCTATCTACTATAACCGCGCGCATACGGGAACTCACCCTTGGAAAAAGTATGATGTAATTGATTTGACCTTTTCTCAGGTGCTTGATAAAATGTGTGAGCGCTATCCCGACCAGTATGCCTTTAAATACACAACGCTCGATTATACAAGAACCTACTCTCAGTTTAGAGACGATGTTGATAAAGCCGCCGCCGCACTGCTTTCCTTAGGTGTAAAGCCGGGACACCATGTGGCTATATGGGCAACAAATGTTCCGCAGTGGTTTATAACTTTCTGGGCAACGGTAAAAATCGGTGCGGTGCTTGTTACTGTTAACACCGCCTATAAAATTCACGAAACCGAGTATTTACTCCGTCAGTCCGATACCCATACACTAGTTATGATTGAGGACTGCAAGGACTCGAATTACAAGCAAATTATGGAGGAACTTTGCCCCGAACTTAAAAACACGGTGCCGGGCAAACCCCTCTATTCAAAAAAACTGCCATTCCTGAGAAATATTGTAACTGTAGGCTTCCGTATGGACGGTTGCCTTGAATGGGAGGAAATGCTGAATTTATCCTCATCGGTTCCGATAGCCGAGGTTCACCGCATAGCCGCAACAGTAAAGCCCGACGATGTCTGCAATATGCAGTACACTTCGGGAACTACGGGCTTCCCCAAGGGAGTAATGCTTACCCATAATAACATTATCAATAACGGAAAAATAATCGGAGATAGAATGGATATTTCCACCGCCGACCGTATGATGATTCAGGTGCCGATGTTCCATTGCTTTGGAATGGTGCTTTCTATGACCAACTTAATGACCCACGGTGGTACTATAAGTCGGAGGCCAAGCGGTCTTAGGAAGACA